>DASRZN010000308.1:0-3494 GCA_035686325.1 Lysobacteraceae bacterium | reverse complement strand
GCGCCTCGGCGAGCGCGTCTTCTGCCTGCAGGCGGGTGCGTTCCGCGTCCAGCACCTCGAACAGGTCGGCCGCGCCGGCCTCGAAACGCACCCGCGCCAGGCGCGCGGCGTTGGCGCTGTCGCGCGCGGCCTGCACCCGGTGCGCATCCTCGTTGCGCGCGCGGGCGGTGCGCACCAGCGCGTTCTCGGCGTCCTCCAGGGCCAGCAGCACCGTCTGCTCGTAACGCGCCAACTCGCCGGCCGCACCGGCGTCGGCGGCGGCGATGCGCGCGCGCACGCGGCCGACGTTCAGGAACGACCAGTCGATGCCCAGTGCGACCAGCCGGGTCTCGCTGCCGCGTTCGAACAGCGCGCCCGCGTCCACCGCCTGGCTGCCGATCAGGCCGCCGAGGGTGAAGCGTGGGAACAGGTCGGCGGTGGCGACGCCGATCTCCGCGGTGGCGGCGTGCAGGCGCTGCTCGGCGGCGGCGACGTCGGGACGCCGGCGCAGCAGGTCGCCCGGCGTGCCGGGATCGAGCTTGCCGGGCAGGGTCGGCAACGGCGCCGGCGCCTGCAGTTCGGCGATGCGCGCATCCGGCGTGCGTCCGGTCAGCACCGCGATCCGGTGCATCGCCACCGCGACCTGCGCCTCCAGCGCGGGCACCCCGGCGAGGGTGGCTTCCAGCTGGGCGCGGGCGCGCGAGGTGTCGAACTCGCTGCCCCGCCCGGCATCGAAGCGCGCCTGCACCAGGCGCAGGGTCTCGCGCTGGTTGTCGGCGTTCTCGCGGGCGACGCGCAGCCGGTCCTGCAGGCCGCGCAGCTCGACGTAGCTGCGCGCGACCTCGCCGACGATCGCGACCTGCATCGCCGCCAGGTCGGAGGCCAGCGCCTGCGCCTGCGCGCGGTGCGCCTCGACGTTGCGGCGCACACGGCCGAACAGGTCGAGTTCCCACGACGCCGACGCGGCGGCTTCGTAGTTCCTGCCGTCGCGCTGCGCGCGCGGGACGCCCGGCAGCTGGTCGGCGCTGGAACGCACGTCGGCGGCGCTGGCGCCGGCGGTGATCGTCGGCAAGTAATCGAACTTCGCGCCGCGCAGCAAGGCGTTGGCCGCGTCGTAGCGGGCCAGCGCGATGCGCAGGTCGTGGTTGGCGGCGAGCGCGTCCTCGACCAGCCGGGTCAGCAGCGGATCGCCGAAACCCCGCCAGAACTCGGCGTCGGCGGTGGGCAGCGCCGCGTCAGCGGGTGCTTCCACCCGCGCGAAACGGTCGGGGGTCTGCAGGTCGGGACGCACGTAGTCGGGGCCGACCGCGCAGGCGGACAGGAACAGGGTGGTCGCCAGCGCGAGCGGCAGCATGGCGAACTCCCTCCCCCGCTTGCGGGGGAGGGTTGGGGTGGGGGTGCGTGCCGCTTCGACGCTCGCCCCCATCCCGCCCTTGCCCCGCAGGCGGGAGAAGGGGACAGGGCGCGAAATCCATGGATGCTTACGCATTGACAGTCTCCAGTTCGCCCGCGTCGGCGGCGTGCGCGCGCCGGCTCACCAGCTTGCGCAGCGCGACGTAGAACACGGGGGTGAGGAACAGGCCGAACAGGGTCACGCCGAGCATGCCGGCGAACACGGTGATGCCGGTCACCGAGCGCACTTCCGCGCCGGCGCCGTGCGAGAGCACCAGCGGGACGGTGCCGGCGATGAAGGCGATCGAGGTCATCACGATCGGGCGCAGGCGCAACCGGCAGGCTTCCAGCGCGGCGGCCACGATGCCCTTGCCCTGCAGCTCCAGCTCGCGCGCGAACTCCACGATCAGGATCGCGTTCTTGCACGCCAGGCCCATCAGCACCACCAGTCCGACCTGCACGAACACGTTGTTGTCGCCGCCGGTCAGCCACACGCCGAGCAGCGCCGACAGCATCGTCATCGGTACGATCAGGATCACCGCAAGCGGCAGGGTCCAGCTCTCGTACAGCGCGGCCAGTACCAGGAAGGCGAGCAGGATCGCGACCGGGAACACCACCAGCGCGGCCTTGCCCTGGGTCGCCTGCTGGTAGCTCAGGTCGGTCCATTCGATGGCCATGCCGTTGGGCAGCACCTTGGCGGCGATGCCTTCCAGCGCCTGCATCGCCTGCGCCGAGGACAGCACCCGCGGGTCCGCCTCGCCGGCGAGGTCGGCGGCCGGGTGGCCGTTGTAGCGCAGCACCGGGTCGGGACCATAGGTCTGGTGGATCTTCACCATCGAGCCGATCGGCACCATCTCGCCCTGCGCGTTGCGGGTGCGCAGGTTGGCGATGTCCTCCACGCTGTCGCGGAACGGGGCGTCGGCCTGGGCGATCACCTGCCAGGTGCGGCCGAACTGGTTGAAGTCGTTGACGTAGGCCGAACCGAGGTAGGTCTGGAGGGTGTCGAACAGTTCCGTGAGCGCGACGCCCTGCGCCTTGGCCTTGGTCCGGTCGACCTCGGCGTCCAGCTGCGGCACGTTGGCCTGGTAGCTGCTGATCGGGAAGCCCATGCCCGGCGTCTGCGCGACGGTGCCCTGCATCGCGTTGACCGCGTCCTGCAGCGCGCCGTAGCCGAGCTGATTGCGGTCCTCGATGAACAGCTGGTACCCGTTGCCGTTGCCCAGGCCGAGGATCGGCGGCGGCATCATCGAGAACGCGAAGCCCTCCTGCAGCCCGGCGATCTTCGCGTTGATCTCGGCGTTGATCTCGGCCGCGCTGCGATGGCGCTCGCCGAACGGCTTCAGCGGCAGGAACACCACGCCGGTGTTGGGCGTGTTGGTGAACTGCAGCGCGTTGAGGCCGGGGAAGGCGACCGTGTGGGCGACGCCCTCGGTCTGCATCGCGAGCTCGCCGACCTTGGACAGCATCGCGTCGGTGCGCGCGAGCGACGACCCTTCCGGCAGCTTGACGCCGGCGATCAGGTACAGCTTGTCCTGGGTCGGGATGAAGCCGGCGGGCACGAGCTTGAACATCACCCCGGTCGCGACCAGCAGCACCGCGTACACCACGAACACCGCGCCGCGGCGGCCGAGCGCGCGCGACACCGCGCCCTGGTACTTCCCGGAGCTGGTGTGGAAGAAGCGGTTGAACGGCGCGAACAGCCAGCCGAACAGGCGCTCGATCAGCCGCGTCGGGCCGTCCTTCGGCGCGCCGTGGGCCTTGAGCAGGCGCGCGGCCAGCGCCGGCGACAGGGTCAGCGAGTTGATCGCGGAGATCACCGTCGAGATCGCGATGGTCACCGCGAACTGCTTGTAGAACTGCCCGGTCACGCCCGACAGGAAGGCCATCGGCACGAACACCGCGCACAGCACCAGCGCGATCGCGATGATCGGGCCGGAGACTTCCTTCATCGCCAGGTGCGCGGCCTGCAGCGGGGTGGCGCCGTCCTCGATGTGGCGCTCGACGTTCTCCACCACCACGATCGCGTCGTCCACCAGGATGCCGATGGAGAAGATCAGCGCGAACAGCGACACGCGGTTGAGCGTGAAGCCCCAGGCCCACGACGCGAACAGCGTCACCGTGAG
>DASRZN010000307.1:0-8648 GCA_035686325.1 Lysobacteraceae bacterium | reverse complement strand
CGCCGTTTTTTTCATTCTTGCGGGGCGGGCGCTGTGCGCGCCGCCACTAGGACAGGACGACATGGGTGAGTGGATGTTCCAGCGCGATGCGGTCCGGGCGTTCCGCTTCGTGCGCTGCGGCTTCGACGCCGCGACCGGCGTCGCGCAGCTGGCGTACGCCTTCGACGACGGCCCGGAGCTGGTCGAGACGATCACCCTGCCGGGCGCGCCGTTCGCGCTGGACGGCGCGCGCGCCGCGGCTGCCGATCGCGCGCTGCGGCTGCTGCACCTGGTCGCCGGCGTCAGCTACTACAAGGCCGCGGTACCGCCGGAGATCCGCGTCGAGGGCGAACCGGTCGACGCGGACACCGCCGCGCTGCTGGAAACGGTCTACCTCAATGGGCTCGGCGAATTCGCCTACCGCAACGGGCTGGACCTGCGCGGGCGGCTGCGCTTCCCGCACGCCGCGGCGCCCGGCGGCGAAGCCTCGGCGCTCGGCCTGCGCCGGCACGCGCTGGTCGCGATCGGCGGCGGCAAGGACTCGCTGGTCACGATCGAGGCCCTGCGCGAGGCCGGCATCGAGCAGACGGTGGCCTGGATCGGCGGCTCGCAGCTGATCCGCGCCTGCGCCGAGCGCACCGGGCTGGCGACGCTCAACGTCGGCCGCACGCTGGCGCCGGAACTGTTCGAGTACAACCGCCAGGGCGCCTGGAACGGCCACATCCCGGTCACCGCGGTGAACTCGGCGATCCTGGCGTTCGCCGCGATCGTGCTGGGCATGGACCAGGTGGTGTTTTCCAACGAGCGCTCCGCCAGCTACGGCAGCCTGATCGCCGGCACCGGCGAGGTAAACCACCAGTGGTCGAAGGGCTGGGCGTTCGAGCAGGCCTTCGGCGAGCACCTGCGGCGCCACGTCGCCGCCGACCTGAGCTACTACTCGCTGCTGCGCCCGCTGAGCGAGCTCGCGGTCGCGCGCCAGTTCGCCAGGAGCGACCACTACGATGGCTGGTTCTCCAGCTGCAACCGCAACTTCCACATCCTCGGCGAGCGCCCGGTCAACCGCTGGTGCGGCGTCTGCCCGAAGTGCCACTTCGTGTTCCTGGCGCTGGCGCCGTTCATGCCCAAGCCGCGGCTGACCGCGATCTTCGGCCGCAACCTGCTCGACGACGAGGCGCAAGCGCCGGGCTACGACGCGCTGCTCGAGTTCCGCGACCACAAGCCGTTCGAATGCGTGGGCGAGGGGCGCGAGTCGCGCGCGGCGATGGAAGCGCTGGCGGCGCGGCCGGAGTGGCGCGAGGACGCGCTGGTGAAGCGCTACCGCCGCGAGATCCGGCCGCAGCTGGACGCCGGCGAACTCGCGCTCGCGCCGCTGCTGCAGCCGGCCGACGAGCACCGCGTCCCGGCGCCGGTATGGGAGGCGGTGCGTGCCCGCTTCTCGGCCTGACATCGCGTCGCTCGCCGGCCACCGGGTCGCGCTCTGGGGCTGGGGCCGCGAGGGCCGTGCCGCCTGGCGCGCGATCCGCGCGCGGCTGCCGGCGCTGCCGCTGACGCTGTTCTGTCGCGACACGGAATGGGAGGACGCGCAGGCCCTCGGCGACGCGGCGCTGCGGGTGGAAACCGACGCCAGCGCCGATCGCCTGTCCGCGTTCGAACTGGTGGTCAAGTCGCCGGGCATCAGCCCCTACCGCGACGAGGCGGCGAAGGCCGCGGCGCGCGGCACCCGCTTCCTCGGCGGCACCGCATTGTGGTTCGCCGAACACGCCGACGCGCGCGCGGTCTGCGTCACCGGCACCAAGGGCAAGAGCACCACCACCGCGCTGCTCGCCCACCTCCTGCGCTCAGGCGGCCACTGCACCGCACTCGCCGGCAACATCGGCCTGCCGCTGCTGGAACTGCTGGACCCGGCGCCGGCGCCGGCGTTCTGGGCGATCGAGCTGTCGAGCTACCAGACCGGCGACGTCGCCGTCAGCGGCGCGCGGCCGGAAGTCGCGGTGGCGCTCAACCTGTTCCCCGAGCACCTCGACTGGCACGGCTCGGAAGCGCGCTACGTCGAGGACAAGCTGCGCCTGCTGACCGATGCGAGGCCGCGCATCGCCGTGCTCAACGCGGCGGATCCACGGCTGGCCGCGCTCGAACTGCCGGACAGCGAGGTGCGCTGGTTCGGGCGCGCCGACGGCTGGCACCTGCGCGGCGACGCGCTGTACCGCTGCGACGCGTTCGTGATGGACACTGGGGCGCTGCCGCTGCCCGGGCAGCACAATCGCGGCAACCTGTGCGCGGTGCTGGCCGCGATCGAGGCGCTGGGCCTGGACGCGCGCGCGCTCGCGCCGCACGCGGCCAGCTTCCGGCCGCTGCCGCACCGGCTGCAGACGCTGGGCGAATGCGACGGCGTCGTCTACGTCAACGATTCGATCAGCACCACGCCGCACGCGACCCTGGCGGCGCTCGACTGCTTCGGCGACCGGCGCGTCGCGGTGCTGGTCGGCGGCCACGACCGCGGCGTGGACTGGCGCGGTTTCGCCGACGCGATGCGCACGCGCGCGCCGGCGGCGATCGTGACGATGGGACAGAACGGCCCGCGCATCCATGCCTTGCTGGCACCGGTCGCCGCGCAGGCGGGCTTCGTGCTGGGCGCCGCGGACGATCTCGCCGACGCCATGCGCCAGGCGCGCGTCGCGCTGGCCGGCGAGGGCGTGGTGCTGCTCTCGCCGGGCGCGCCCAGCTTCGGGCCCTACAAGGATTACGTCGCGCGCGGGCGCCACTTCGCCGAACTGGCGGGCTTCGACCCGGCCGCGATCAGCGCGATCCCCGGCCTCGGCATCGCCTGACCGGCGGTTGCCGGCGCTTGACGCCGGTTCGCAGCCCGCCGTCGATAATCGACGCTCCGCCGCCGCACGCAAAGGAGCACGCCATGAAGCGCCTCGCCGCCGCCTTCGCCCTGTTGCTCGCCAGCGCGCCCGCGCTGGCCGCCATGCAGGCCAGGCCCGTGGAGTGGACCCTGGACGGCACGACCTTCAGCGGCGTCCTGGTGTACGACGACGCCGGCGCCAAACGCCCGGGCCTGCTGATGGTGCCGGACTGGAAGGGCGTGACCGAGCACGCCGTCGCCAAGGCCCGGCACGTCGCCGGCGACGACTACGTGGTGCTGGTCGCCGACATGTACGGCAAGGGCGTGCGCCCGCGCGACGACGCGGAGGCGATGGCCCAGGTGAAGAAGCTCTACGCCGACCGCGGCGTGCTGCGCGCCCGGGCGGCGAAGGCGCTGGAGGTGCTGGAGGCGCAGGCGGATTCGGCGCCGCTCGATCCGGCGAAACTGGGCGCGATCGGCTACTGCTTCGGCGGCGCGACGGTGCTGGAGCTGGCTCGTGCCGGCGCCGACCTGGCCGCGGTGGCCACCTTCCACGGCGGCCTGGACACCGATATGCCGGCGAAGCCCGGCGCGGTGAAGGCCAGCCTGCTGGTGCTCAACGGCGCCGACGACAAGGGCACCGCGGGAGACATCGCCGGTTTCCAGCAGGAGATGGACGCGGCGGGCGCCGACTGGACCTTCGTCAATTTCAGCGGCGCGGTGCACTGCTTCGCGCTGCCCGAGGCCAACAAGCCGCCGGGCTGCGTCTACGACGAACGCGCGACCCGCCGCGGCGAGCGGATGATGCACGGCTTCTTCGGCGAGCGGTTCGCGAAGGAAACCCCAGCCCCGTAGAGCGGAACTCCGCTGCGCCGATGCCCGGATGGCGTGGCAGCGGAGCAAGCTCCGCTCTACGAGGGCGAAGCCGAATCGCGGGATGGTGGGGCGCGCCGGGCGGGAGAGGCGGGCAGGACCGTATGCGCCATGGATGGCGCATCCGAGCCTCCAGGGATGGATTCACGGCGTGTCCTGACTGCCTCTCCCGCCCGGCGTGCTCGCGATTCCGTGTCTTTGTCTGGCAATCGCGCTGCGGATTGCTTGGACCGACCTGCCGCGGCGACTCAGCGATCGCGTTCCACCGCATAGCGCGCCAACCCACGCAGGGCCGCGCCGCAGGCGTTGTCGGCCAGCCCGTCCAACGCCTGCTGCGCCGCCTGCGCATAGCCGGCCGCGCGCTGGCGGCTGTAGTCGAGGCCACCGGTCGCGCGGATCGCGTCCAGCACCTCCGGCATCGCGTCCGCCTCGCCGTGCTCGAGCGCGTCGCGCAGGCGCTGGCGGGTCGCGCCGGCGCTGTGCGCGATCGCGTGGATCAGCGGCAGCGTGGCCTTGCCTTCGGCGAGGTCGTCGCCGAGGTTCTTGCCCAGCGCGCCGGCGTCCGCGGCATAGTCAAGGACGTCGTCGGCGATCTGGAAGGCGTATCCCAGATTGAGGCCGTAGTCGTGCAGGCGCTGCTGGGTGCCGGGGTCGGCGCCGGCGAGCAGGGCGCCCAGCCTCGTGGCGGCGGCGAACAGCACCGCCGTCTTGCGCTCGATCACCCGCAGGTAGGCGGCCTCGTCGGTGTCCGGGTTGCGCACGTGCAGCAGCTGCAGCACCTCGCCCTCGGCGATCCGGTTGGTGGTGTCGGCGAGGATCTGCATGACCGCCATGCGGTCCAGCTCGACCATCAGCTGGAAGCTGCGCGAATACAGGAAGTCGCCGACCAGCACGCTGGCGGCGTTGCCCCACACGGCATTCGCGGTGCGGCGGCCACGGCGCAGGTCCGACTCGTCGACCACGTCGTCGTGCAGCAGGGTCGCGGTGTGGATGAATTCGACCACCGCGGCGAGTTGGTGCGCGTCCGGTCCCCGGTGGCCCAGCGCACCGGCCGCGAGCAGCAGCAGCATCGGCCGCAGGCGCTTGCCACCGGCGCCGACGATGTACTCGGCGACCTGGTTGATCAGCACCACGTCCGATGCCAGCCGTCGCCGGATGAGGTCGTCGACCGCGGCCATGTCGGCGGCGGCCAGGCGCTGGATCGCCGCCAGGTCCGGCAGCTTGGGCGGGGCGACGGAGGAGTCCATGGCGGTTCCGCGGCGGGGGCGCGGAATTATACGGAGGCGGCCGCCATCCGCCGGAAAAGTCCTACATCCGGGCGCGGCCGCGACCGGCTGCCGCGCCGTCGCCGGGTATACTGCAATGATGGCGCCCGATCCGGGCGGTCCCGCAGGAAATCCACATGGCACGCGGCATCAACAAGGTCATCCTGGTCGGCAACCTCGGAAACGACCCGGAGACCCGCTACACCCAGGGCGGCATGGCGGTCACCTCGATCAGCCTGGCGACGACCACGGTCCGCAAGGACCGCGACGGCAACCAGCAGGAAAAGACCGAGTGGCACCGGGTGAAGATGTTCGGCAAGCTCGGCGAGATCGCCGGCGAATACCTGCGCAAGGGGCGCCAGGTCTACATCGAGGGCCGGCTGGAATACGGCTCCTACGAGAAGGACGGCGTCAAGCACTACACCACCGACATCATCGCCGACGACATGCAGATGCTGGGCGGTGGCGGCGAGGGCCGCGGCGAGCCGCGCATGGACCGCGGCGACCGCCCGCAGCGCAGCGCCCCGCCGCGCCGCGAACCGGACATGCAGCGCCCGGCGCCGAAGCAGGATTTCGCCGAGGACTTCAGCGACGACGACATTCCGTTCTGAGCTGATAACAGGCGCGATGTGGCCGACGGCATGGAAGCTGCGGCGCTCCGGCGCCCGGCGTACGATTGAAGAGGAACGGATGAAGACTTGGCTGGTCACCGGCGGCGCCGGTTTCATTGGCGGCAATTTCGTGCTCGAGGCGGTCGCGCGGGGCAAGCGCGTGATCAACCTCGATGTGCTGACCTACGCTGGCAACACCGACACCCTGGCCGGGCTGGACGGCGACCCGAACCACGTGTTCGTGCAGGGCGACATCGGCGATCGTGCGCTGGTCGCGCGCCTGCTGGCCGAGCATCGCCCGGATGCGATCATCAATTTCGCCGCCGAAAGCCACGTCGACCGTTCGATCGACGGTCCTGCCGCCTTCGTGCAGACCAACGTGGTCGGCACGCTGGCGCTGCTGGAGTGCGCGCGCGACTACTGGAAGACGCTGGACGGCGCGCCCCGGGATGCGTTCCGCTTCCTGCACGTGTCCACCGACGAGGTCTACGGTTCGCTCGGCGAGACCGGCAAGTTCACCGAGACCACGCCGTACGCGCCGAACTCGCCGTATTCGGCGTCGAAGGCCGCCTCCGACCACCTGGTGCGCGCCTTCCACCACACCTACGGGCTGCCGGTGCTGACCACCAACTGCTCGAACAACTACGGGCCGTACCAGTTCCCGGAGAAGCTCATCCCGCTGGTCATCGCCCGCGCCCTGGCCGGCGAGCCGCTGCCGATCTACGGGGACGGCCGCAACGTGCGCGACTGGCTGTACGTGGGCGACCACTGCGCGGCGATCCGCGCCGTGCTCGCCGGCGGCCGGGTCGGCGAGACCTACAACGTCGGCGGCAACGCCGAGCGCGAGAACATCGAGGTCGTGCACGCCATCTGCCGCCTGCTGGACGAGCGCCGCCCGCGTTCCGATGGCCAGCCGCGCAGCAGCCAGATCACCTACGTCGCCGACCGCCCCGGCCACGACCGCCGCTACGCGATCGATGCCGGCAAGCTCGAGCGCGAGCTGGGCTGGAAGCCCGCGCACAGCTTCGAGCAGGGCATCGCCGACACCGTCGACTGGTATCTCGGCCACCAGGAGTGGGTCAGCCGCGTGCTCGACGGCAGCTACCGCCTGGAGCGGATCGGAACCGCGGCATGAGCGCCGCGCAGAGCGCCCGCAAGGGCATCATCCTCGCCGGCGGTTCCGGTACCCGGCTGTACCCGATCACCCAGGCGATCAGCAAGCAACTGCTGCCGGTCTACGACAAGCCGATGATCTACTACCCGCTCAGCGTGCTGATGCTGGCGGGCATCCGCGACGTCCTGATCATCAACACGCCGCACGAGCAGGCGCTGTTCCGCAACCTGCTCGGCGACGGCTCGCAGTGGGGGATGCGCATCGAGTACGCGGTGCAGCCCAGCCCCGACGGCCTGGCCCAGGCCTTCCTGATCGGCCGCGAGTTCCTTGCCGGCGAGCCGAGCTGCCTGGTGCTCGGCGACAACATCTTCTACGGCCACGGCCTGACCGACCTGTTGCGGCGCGCCGACGCGCGCGCGCAGGGCGCGACCGTGTTCGGTTACTGGGTGCGCGACCCGGAGCGCTACGGCGTCGCCGAATTCGACGCCAGCGGCCGCGTCGTCGGCCTCGAGGAGAAGCCGGCCCGACCCAAGTCGAGCTACGCGGTGACCGGACTGTATTTCTACGACGGACGCGCCAGCGACTACGCGGCCGGGCTCCGTCCGTCGCCGCGCGGCGAGCTGGAGATCACCGACCTCAACCGCTGCTACCTCGAGGACGACTCGCTGCACCTGGAGAAGATGGGTCGCGGCTATGCCTGGCTCGACACGGGCACCCACGAGTCGCTGGTAGAGGCCTCGACCTACATCGAGACGATCGAGAAGCGCCAGGGCCTGCGGGTGTGCTGCCCGGAGGAAATCGCCTATTCCAACGGCTGGATCGACGGCGCCCGGCTGTGCGAACTCGCGCGACCGCTGGCCAAGAACGGCTACGGGCAGTACCTGCTCGGGTTGCTCGACCACGGCCACGTCGCCTGAGCGGCCGCCCATGAAGATCATCGAAACCGGGCTGCCGGGCTGTCTCGTGATCGAACCCCAGGTGTTCGGCGACGACCGCGGCTTCTTCTACGAGTCCTTCAACCGCGACAAGCTGCACGCCGCCGGGCTCGACCTGGCCTTCGTGCAGGGCAACGTCTCCTCGTCCGCACGCGGCGTGCTACGCGGCCTGCACTACCAGTGGCCGAACCCGCAGGGCAAGCTGGTCAGCGTGCTGGAAGGCGAGGTCTGGGACGTGGCGGTTGACATCCGCCGCGGCTCGCCGACCTTCGGCCGCTGGGAGGCGGTGGTGCTGTCGGCGGAAAACAAGCGCCACTTCTGGATCCCCGAAGGCTTCGCCCACGGCTTCGCCGTGCTCAGCGAGCGCGCGCTGTTCACCTACCTGTGTACCGCGACCTACGACCGCGAGGCCGACGCCGGGATCCGCTGGAACGACGCCGCGCTGGCGATCGACTGGCCGGTCGCCGAGCCGCTGCTGTCCGACAAGGATGCGCGGGCACCGTTCCTCGACGAGGTGCCGCCGGAGCGCCTGCCGTCGTACGCGGGCTGAGCCGTGCGCATCCTCCTGTTCGGCGCCAACGGCCAGGTCGGAACCGAGCTGCGGCGCAGCCTGGCCCCCCTGGGCGAGGTCGTCGCGACCACCCGCAGCGGCCGGCTGGATGACGGCACCCCGTGCGAAGCCGCCGATTTCGACGCACCGGAGGCGCTGCCACCGCTGGTCGCCCGGCTGACCCCGGATCTGGTGGTCAACGCCGCCGCGCATACCGCGGTCGACCGCGCCGAATCGGAACCCGAGGCCGCGTTCCGCGCGAACGCGGAGGCACCGGCCGCGATCGCGGCCGCCTGCGCCGCGCGCGGCGCCACCCTGGTCCATTACTCGACCGACTACGTGTTCGACGGCAGCGGCAAGCGTCCGTACCGCGAGGACGATCCGACCGCGCCGCCCGGCGTGTACGGCGCCAGCAAGCTGGCCGGCGAGGAGGCGATCCGCGCCAGCGGCGCGCGCCATCTCATTTTCCGCAC
>DASRZN010000306.1:0-4914 GCA_035686325.1 Lysobacteraceae bacterium | reverse complement strand
GGTGCCGGGGCATCGAGACCTGGAACACCGGGACGTCGGCGCCGGGCAGCAGGTGGCGCAGCGGCACCCACGCGCCGTGGTCGAGGCCGCGGGCCGGATCGGCGGTGACGAGGAAATCCGCCTGTGCGAGCAGCCGCACGGCCTCGGCGGCCAGCGCCGGTGCGCCCGGCGCGGGGTATTGCAGGGCGAACAGCGGCTCCGGGAAGCCGCCGAAGTCATGGATGGTGGGCGGCGCGGCAGCGGTACCGACGCGCACCGGCGAGGTCTGCCAGTGCGGCGACACCACCAGCACCGCCGCGAGGTCGCGCAACGCGGCGCCGATCGCCCGCAGGTTGGGGCCGAGCCGGCCCGGCTTCAGCGCGAACATCGGCGAGCCATGCGAGACGAACAGCGAAGAGGCGAGGTTCATGGCGAGGACCGAAAGAAAAAGGCGGGCGCGATGCGCCCGCCGGTGAGTGGTTGCCGCAGACGGCTCAGGCGCGCGCGGGGATCGCATCGCCCCGCCGCGCCAGCAGCGCGTCGACGCTGTAGGCGCCGGCGCCGTGCGCCGCGAGCATCAGGAAGCCGCCGGCCATCGCCACGTTCTTCCAGAAGCTGATCGCCTGCGCGGCGTCGCCGAAGTCGGCGTGGAAGATCGCCGCGCTGAGCAGCGAGAACGCGGCGATCGCCAACGCGATCCAGCGGGTGAAGGCGCCCGCGAGGATGGCGAGTCCGCCACCGAGCTCCAGCGCGATCACCAGCGGCAGCAGCGCGCCGGGCACGCCCATCGCCTCCATGTAGCCCTGGGTGGCGGCGTAGCCGGCGATCTTGCCCCAGCCGGAAATGATGAAGATCAGCGACAGGCCGATGCGGCCGAGCAGCGCGAGTTGGGTGTTCATGATGGACCTCCGGAATGTGGGAAACGGGGAATTCAGGGACCCCGTGCGGAAACCACTCTATTCGCCCTCGATTCCACGATAAACCGTCGTATACTGGATTTATTGTTTCAAGCAACGGAACAATCATGGACCGCTTCCAGGAAATGAGCAGCTTCGTCGCGGTCGCCGAGGCCGGCAGCTTCGTTCGCGCGGCGGAGGCCACCGGGCTGTCGAAGGCCGCGATCTCGCGGCACGTGGCCGAGCTCGAGCAGCGGCTGGGCGCCCGCCTCCTGCACCGCACTACCCGCCGCCTGTCGCTGACCGACGACGGCCAGCTGTTCCTCGCCCGCGCCCGCGAGACGCTCGCCGCGGTGGAAGAGGCGGAAGCGGAAATCAGCTCGCGCAGCGGCGAGCCGAGCGGCCGCCTGCGCATCAACGCGCCGCTGAGTTTCGGCGTGCTGCAGCTCGCGCCGCTGTGGGGGCGCTTCCTCGCCCGCCATCCGAAGGTCTCGCTGGAGGTGGACCTGAACGACCGCGTGGTCGACCTGGTGGACGAGGGCTACGACCTCGCCGTGCGCATCACCAACCTGGCGAGTTCGCAGCTGGTCGGGCGCCGGCTGGCCACCACCCGGATGGTGCCGTGCGCTTCGCCGGGGTACCTGCGCGAGCACGGGACGCCCGCGCATCCTTCCGAACTGGCGCGGCACGCCACGATTTCCTACAGCTACTGGGCTGGCCGCGACGCCTGGACGTTCACCGCGCCCGACGGCGATTCGGTGTCCGTGCGCATCCGCTCGCGGCTGTACGCGAACAACGGCGACACCTGCCGCGCCGCCGCGCTGGACGGCCAAGGCATCGTGCTGCAGCCCGACTTCATCGTCGCCGACGACCTGCGGCGTGGCGACCTGGTGGAACTGCTGCCCGGCTACCGCGCGCTGGAGCTCGGCATCCACGCGGTGTACCCCACCCGCAAGCACCTGCCGCTGCGCACCCGCCGGCTGGTCGACTTCCTGGTGGACGCCTTCGCCGCGCCGGCCTGGCGCGTCGACGCGGCTCAGGCCGCCCGCAGGTAGTCCACGAACGCGAAGGCGAAGGCGTGCTTCGCATCCGCGGGGTGGGCGACGCGAGCGACCTCGCGCCAGTCGCCGGAGTCGAACGCCGGGAAGAACGCGTCCGCGCCGGCGACCTCGGTGTCGACCCAGGTCAGGTGAAGGCGCGCGGCCAGCGGCAGGGTTTCGGCGAAGACCTCGCCGCCGCCGATCACGCACAGCTCGTCGGCGTCCCGCGTGGCGTCCAAGGCCGCGGCGAGCGACGGCACGGCCTGCATGCCGTCGAACGGCACCCGCCCGCTGCGGGTGAGCACCAGGTTGCGGCGGCCGGGCAGCGCGCGGCCCAGCGATTCGGCGGTGCGCCGCCCCATCAGCACCGGCTTGCCGAGGGTGAGCGCCTTGAAGCGCTTGAGGTCGTCCGGCAGGTGCCAGGGCAACGCGTTGTCCTTGCCGATCGCGCGGTGGCGGTCGAGCGCCGCGATGAGGGAGAGCGTCGTCATCGCCGCCCCGCTACACCGCCACCGGCGCCTTGATCGCGGGTAGCGGGTCGTAGCCCTCGATCGCGATGTCCTCGTAGGCGAAGGCGAACAGGTCGCGCACGTCCGGGTTGAGCCGCAGCCGCGGCAGCGCGCGCGGCGCGCGCGCCAGCTGCTCGCGCGCCTGGTCGAAGTGGTTGGCGTAAAGGTGCGCGTCGCCGAGCGTGTGCACGAAATCGCCGACGCCGAGCCCGGTCACCTGCGCGACCATGTGGGTCAGCAACGCGTAGCTGGCGATGTTGAACGGCACCCCGAGGAAGATGTCGCCGCTGCGCTGGTACAGCTGGCAGCTGAGCTTTCCGTCCGCCACGTAGAACTGGAACAGCGTGTGGCAGGGCATCAGCGCCATCCGCGGCAGATCGGCGACGTTCCACGCGCTGACGATCAGCCGCCGCGAGTCCGGATTGCGCCGGATCTCGTCGACCACCCAGCGCAGCTGGTCGATCTCGCGGCCGTCGCTGCCGGTCCAGCGCCGCCACTGCTTGCCGTAGACCGGGCCGAGCTCGCCATTTTCGTCGGCCCATTCGTCCCAGATCGTGACCTTGTTCTCGCGCAGGTAGGCGACGTTGGTCTCGCCGCGCAGGAACCACAGCAGCTCGTGCACGATCGAGCGCAGGTGCAGCTTCTTGGTCGTGACCAGCGGGAAGCCGTCGGCGAGGTCGAACCGCATCTGCCAGCCGAACACGCTGCGGGTGCCGGTGCCGGTGCGGTCGGCCTTGTCGGTGCCGTGCTCGAGGACGTGGCCGAGGAGGTCGAGGTACTGCTTCATGCCGGCACGCTCACTCGGCGGGGGCGGCGGCGGGCTGCGGCCGCAGGATCGGCGCGCCGCGCGAGCACCACAGCCAGAACAGGCCGAGCAGGACCAGCGGCAGGCTCAGCAGCTGGCCCATGGTCAGCCAGCCGAACGCGAGGTATTCCAGCTGCGCGTCCGGCACCCGCACGAATTCCACCAGGAAGCGGAACACGCCGTACAGCAGCGCGAACAGCCCCGCCACCGCGTAACGCGGGCGTGGCCTGGCCGAGAACCACCACAGCACGACGAACAGCACCAGCCCTTCCAGCAGCGCCTGGTAGAGCTGCGACGGGTGCCGCGCGAAGGCGTCCAGCGCGCCGGCCTCGAACTGCGCGCGCAGCGTCGCCGCGTCCATCGCCGCGTACGGCATCGGCAGGGAGGCCGGGAACACCACGCCCCAGTCGGCGTGGGTCAGCTTGCCCCACAGTTCGCCGTTGATGTAGTTGCCGATCCGGCCGAAGCCCAGGCCCGGCGGCACCAGCGGCGCGACGAAGTCGATCGTGTCCATCACCGCCAGCCCGCGCCGGCGCGACCACCACCACACTGCGACGCAGACGCCGAGCAGGCCGCCGTGGAAGCTCATGCCGCCCTGCCAGATCTTGAACACCTGCAGCGGGTCGGCGAGGTAGGCCGAAAGATCGTAGAACAGGATGTAGCCGATCCGGCCGCCCAGCACGACGCCCAGCATCGCGTAGAACATCAGGTCGCCGTAACCGTGCTCGTCCACGCCCGGCAGCCGGCCGGCGCGCACGCGGCGGCGGCCCAGCCACCAGGCGACGCCGAAGCCGAGCAGGTACATCAGGCCGTACCAGTGGATCTGCAGCGGGCCGAGCGCGAGCGCGATGGGGTCGATCTGGTCCAGGTGGATCATGCGGCGGGGCGGCCTCGCGGTGCGTTGCGGCTATTGTGCATGAGTCGCGAGGCGGGCCTCGCCAGCGCGCCAGGAACCCGCGGCGCGCGCCGCTGGTTCACAGGATCCGCGGCCGGTTCGGCAGCTCGTCCTCGTCGCGATCACCGGCGCGCAGCGGGAAGTGCGCCGCAAGCAGGTCCGAGATCGCGACGACCGCCTCGGTCACCGCGGCCTCGGCCTCGCCCGCGCGCAGGCGCTCCTCCATCCGCGCGCAGATCGCCCGCCATTGCGCGTCCTCGACCAGGCCCCGCAGGCCGCGGTCGGCGACGATCTCGATCCGGTGGTCGGCGAGCAGCAGATACAGCAGCACGCCGTTGTTGCCGGCGGTGTCCCACACCCGCAGGCGGGCGAAGGCGTCTTCCGCAGCCTGGCGCGCGCCGACGCCGGCCAATACCGCGCGCCAGTGCAACGCCGGCTCGACCGCGAAGCAGACCTCTCCGCGATGGCGGGCTTCGCCGGCGGCGATCGCGTCGGTGATCCGCTGCAGCGCATCCGCCGGGAACAGCCGCTGCGCGGAGGGTGCGAACAGGTGGCGCAACAGGCGCATGCGCGTCTCCTACCAGCTGCCGGAGGCGCCGCCGCCCCCGCTCATGCCGCCGCCGCCCGACCAGCCGCCGCCTCCGCCGAAGCCGCCGCCACCCCAGCCACCGCCCCCGAAGCCGCCGCCGCCGATCCACGGCCCGCCGCCCCGGCGCCCGCCGCCAACGGCGCGGATGCGTCCCGTCGCGGCAAGCCCGGTGAACAGCCCGATCAGCCCCCCGATGGCGCC
>DASRZN010000305.1:0-9124 GCA_035686325.1 Lysobacteraceae bacterium | reverse complement strand
CTGGTGGCTGGCGCCGGTCTGCGGCTCGTGGAAGGACGCCGCGCAGAAGAAGATCACCTGGCCATGCTGGATCGCGGTGACGCGGCGCACCGAGAAGCTGCCGCCGTCGCGGGTGCGGTCGACGAAGTAGACGATCGGGTGCTCGATGTCGCCGGCGCGCAGGAAGTAGGCGTGCAGCGAATGCGCTTCGCGCGGCTGCTCCATGGTCGCCTGCGCCGCGGACAGCGCCTGCCCGAGCACCTGCCCGCCGAACACGTACTTGGTGCCGATGTCGCGGCTCTGGCCGCGGAACAGGTTGTCCTCGAGGCGTTCGAGCGAGAGCAGGTCGACCAGCTCGGAGACGGGCGGGGTCATGCGATGGCCGTGGGCGGTGGACCCGGCATTCTAGCCCGGCGGGATGGGTCGGTCCGCGTTCCAGCGTGGCCCTTTAAAAAGAGCGGCCAAACCTCCCGGGCCCGCGCCCGGGAGGGCGGGGGTATTGCTTTTCCCTTAGCTGGGCATCCATGCCCAGATGCGGGCGCGCGCCATCCATGGCGCGCTGACGCAACACCCCCGCCCTCCCGGTCGCTCGGACAGGTTCTTGCGCTTGCCGTAGAGCGGAGCTTGCTCCTCCGCAACGCGAGAGTGACGGCGGCGTGCCGGGTGGGAGAGGTGGGCAGGACCGTATGCGCCATGGATGGCGCATCCGAGCCTCCATGGACGGATTCACGGCGTGTCCTGCCTGCCTCTCCCGCCCGGCGCGCTCGCGGAGGACCGTATGCGCCATGGATGGCGCATGGAGCCTCCATGGACGGATTCACGGCGTGTCCTGCCCCCCTCTCCCGCCCGGCGCGCTCGCGGAGGACCGTATGCGCCATGGATGGCGCATGGAGCCTCCATGGACGGATTCACGGCGTGTCCTGCCCGCCTCTCCCGCCCGGCGCGCTCGCGATGAAGAAGAAATGCGCATTGCCTACAGGCGCTGCAACCCGACAGCCCCCAGCACCCGCGCCCACGGAAACAGCGGCCCCGGATCGCGCTTGCGGCGCACCAGCACGGCGGGATCGTCGCTGGCCGCGACCTCGTCGGTGTCCAGGTCCTCGTGACCGGCGATCCAGCGCAACGCCGGCAGGTTCGCGTGCAACCGCTGCAACAAGGCGATCAGCGCGTCGACCTGCGCCGGCGTGTACGCCTCGTCCATCGCCTGGTGCCGCGAGTCCAGCCAGTGCGGCCAGCGCCCCGTGTTGACCAGTTCGATGCCGATCGAACGCGGGTTGTAGCCGCGCGTGTGGTGGGCGACGCGGTCGTCGGGCACGTAGCGATGGATCGCGCCGTCGCGGTCGACGTAGTAGTGGCCGCTGTTGCCGGTGCCCGACTCCGGATACAGCACCCGCTCGCCGTACTCGCGCGCGGTGGCGAGGTCGGGCAATTCGGTGCAGTGGACGACGACCAGGTCGACGTCGGACAGCGCGCGCGCCCGCAGCCGCGCGGCGTAGGGCAGGAGGCTGTCGTGCACCGTCGGCGACGCGGTCGGCATGGATGCGGATGCTAGCATCGCCGCATGTCTTCGCCCCCTCCCGCGCGCACCGGCGTGCGCGGTCACTGCATCCTGTCGCACGGCTTCGAAAGCGGCCCGGACGCGACCAAGGTCACCGCGCTGGCGGAGGCCGCCGAACGCCTCGGCTGGAGCCATGAACGGCCCGACTACACCGACCTCGATGCCCGCCGCGACGTCAGCGAACTCGGCGACGTGGCGGCGCGCGTGCAGCGCCTGCTCGGGTTGGCGCGCACGGCCGCCGCGCGCGGCCCGTTGGTGCTCGCCGGGTCGAGCCTGGGCGCTTGGATCTCCGGGCAGGTGTCGCTGCAGGTGCCGGTCGCCGCGCTGTTCCTGCTGGCGCCGCCGGTGGCGATGGGCGACGCGCCTTCGCTGGAGGCCGCGCGCGTGCCGACGTCGATCGTGCACGGCTGGGACGACGAACTGATTCCGGCCGCGGACGTCGTCGCCTGGGCCCGCGCGCGGCGCGCGCGCCTGCTGCTGGTGGATGACAGCCATCGCCTGTCCGCCCACGTGGCCGAAGGCGCCGACGCCTTCGCCGCGCTGCTGGCCGTGCTCTAGCCATGCGCTTCTTCGCCAGCTGCGGCAAGGGACTGGAATACCTGCTCGCCGACGAGCTGCAGGCGCTGGGCTGCGCGCGCGCGACCGCCGCGGTCGCCGGCGTGAATGCCGAAGGCAGCCTGCACGACGCGCAGCGCGCGGTGCTGTGGTCGCGCCTGGCCAGCCGCGTGCTGTGGCCGCTCGCCGAATTCGATTGCGCCGACGAGCACGCGCTGTACGCCGGCGCGCACGCGGTGGACTGGCGCGAACACCTGCCGCCCGGCGCCACCCTGGCGGTGGACGCGCACGTGTCCGGCAGCGCGATCACCCATGCGCGCTACGCCGCGCAACGGGTCAAGGACGCGGTCGTGGACCGCCTGCGCGCCGACACCGGCGCGCGTCCCGACGTCGATCTCGAGGCGCCGGACCTGCGCCTCAACCTGGTCGTGCGCAAGGGCCGCGCGATCCTCTCGATCGACCTCGGCGGCGGTCCGCTGCACCGGCGCGGCTGGCGCACGGCGCAGGGTGAGGCGCCGCTGAAGGAAACCCTCGCGGCGGCGATGCTGTTGCGCGGCGATTGGCCGCGCGTGTACCGCGACGGCGGCGCGCTGCTCGACCCGATGTGCGGCAGCGGCACCCTGCTGGTCGAAGGCGCGCTGCTGGCGGCGGACGTCGCCCCCGGCCTGCTGCGCTTCGACGGCGCGGCGCCGCCCACCCGCTGGGCCGGCTTCGACGCCGATCACTGGCGCGCGCTGCTGGAGGAAGCGCGCCGGCGCGAAGCCGCCGGCATGGCGGCACTGCGCCCGGCGTTCCTCGGCCTCGACCTCGATCCGCACGCGATCCGCATCGCCCGCCAGAACGCGCAGGCGGCCGGCGTCGCCGCCGCGATCGACTGGCAGGTCGCCGACATCGCGCGCCTGCCGGAGCAGGCCGCGCGTTTCGCGCAGGCCAACGCCGCCGCGCCCGGCCTGGTCGCGTGCAATCCGCCCTACGACCAGCGCCTCGCGGCCGACCCCGCGCTGTACCGTGCGCTCGGCGAGGCCCTGAAGGCGACCGTGCCGCAGTGGCGCGCCAGCCTGCTGTGCGGCGATCGCGAGCTCGCGCACGCCACCGGCCTGCGCGCGAAGAAGACCTACCAGCTGTTCAACGGCGCGCTCGAATGCACGCTGCTGGTCGCCGATCCGGTCGCGCCGCCGGCGCGCGCGCACGACGCCACGCCCGTGGTGCTGTCGGAAGGCGCGCAGATGGTCGCCAACCGCCTGCGCCGCAACCTGCGCAAGCTGAAGGCCTGGCGCGAGCGGGAAGGCGTGACCTGCTTCCGCGCCTACGACGCCGACCTGCCGGAATACGCCGCGGCGATCGACGTGTACGCGACCGACGCCGCGCCGCCGCAGACCTGGCTGCACGTGCAGGAATACGCCGCGCCGGCCGAGATCCCGGAGGACGTCCAGCGCCGGCGCCGGCAGGACCTGCTGGCCGCGGCGCGCGAGGTGTTCGACGTGCCGCGCGAGCGGGTCGCGGTGAAGACCCGCGCGCGCGGCAAGGGCGGCAGCAAATATGCCGACGTGAGGCAAGGCCAGTTCGGCGCCCGCGGCGAACTGCTGGGCGTGCGCGAGGGTGCCGCGCGGTTGCGGGTGAACCTGTTCGACTACCTCGACACCGGCCTGTTCCTCGACCACCGGCCGATGCGCCTGCGCCTGTACGACGAGGCGCGCGACGCCCGCTTCCTCAACCTGTTCGGCTACACCGGCGCGGCGACCGTGCATGCGGGCCTCGGCGGCGCGCGGCAGACGACCACGGTCGACCTGTCGGCGACCTACCTCGAGTGGTGCGCGGACAACCTGCGCGAGAACGACCTCGGCGGCACCCGCCACCGGCTGGTGCAGGCCGACGCGCTGGCCTGGGTCGAAGCCGACCGCCAGGAATACGACCTCGTCTTCTGCGACCCGCCGACCTTCTCCAACTCCAAGCGCGCGCGCGATTTCGACGTGCAGGCCAGCCACGTGCGCCTGCTCGCGGCGGCGGTCGCCCGGCTCTCGGCGGAGGGCGTGCTGTACTTCTCCAACAACTACCGGCGCTTCCGACTGGACGCCGAGGCGGTGGCGGGCTTCGCCGTCTGCGAGGAGATCACGCCGGAGACGATCCCGCCCGACTTCGCCCGCGATCCGCGCATCCACCGCTGCTGGCGGCTGCGCCGCAGGGGCTGACCCGGCGGCCGCCGTCCCACCGGCGCAACGCAGGTTTCCGCGGCCTGCGCTGGCCTTTCATCGCCGCGGTCGCATGCTTGCCCCCGGACCCGAAGCAGGAGGCCGCCATGGCCCGCTCCCCCGACCACGACAACGCCCGCGTCATCCGCACGGTGCGCGGCATGCCCACTTCCGACGGCGCTGGCGTGCGCCTGACCCGGGTGATCGGCACCTCGCAGCTGGATGCGCTCGATCCGTTCCTGATGCTGGACGAGTTCGGAACCGACCGCGCCGAGGACTACATCGCAGGCTTCCCGGAGCATCCGCACCGCGGCTTCGAGACCGTCACCTACATGCTCGACGGGCGCATGCGCCACCGAGACAACCACGGCAACGAGGGCTTGCTGGTGCCGGGCAGCGTGCAGTGGATGACCGCCGGCCGTGGCCTGGTGCACTCGGAGATGCCCGAGCAGCAGGAAGGCCGCATGCGCGGTTTCCAGCTGTGGGTGAACCTGCCCGCGCGCGACAAGATGGGCGAGCCGCGTTACCAGGAATTCGCGCCCGACCGCATCCCGGTGGTCGCGCCGCGCGCGGGCGTCGAGGTCAAGGTGGTCGCGGGCGAGGTCGACGGCACCCGCGGCCCGATCGCGCAACCGGCGACCGATCCGCTCTACCTCGACATCGGCCTCGGCGCGGGCGCGTCCTGGGAGTACCCGCTGCCGGACGGGCACAACGCCTTCGCCTATGTGTTCGAGGGCGCGGCGACGGTCGGCGAGGGCGACGAGGCGCGTCCGCTGGAGACGCATACCTTGGGCGTGCTCGGTGGCGGCGGGCGGTTCGCGGTGCGCGCCGGCGATGCGGGCGCGCGCCTGCTGCTGGTGGCCGGACGGCCGCTGCGCGAGCCCGTCGCCCGCCACGGCCCGTTCGTGATGAACACCCGCGAGGAGCTGATGCAGGCCTTCGTGGACTTCCAGCAGGGCCGTTTCTGACCCTGCGGCGTCGCCGGCCTAGGGGCCGGCGACCTGCTCGCCGCGGCTGCTGAAGTGCAGCGACTGCGCCAGCTGCAGCGAGGCCGCCAGCGCGTCCTCGCCGCGCGCCTGCACCCAGATGTGCGCCGAGCGCCCGTCCGGCAGCGACACCAGCGTCTCGCGCGCTTCCACGCCCGGCTGCGCCGCGAGTTCGGCGCGATACCAGTACATCTCCTGGCCGTCGATGCGGCCTTCTTCCTCGCGGTTGCTGCGCTGCGGTTCGAAGGTCGGCTCGGCCGACACGTACAGGCCGAAGGCTTCCGACCCGTCCGCGCGCAGGGCGCGGCACAGGTCGGCGTCGCCGGCGGCACGGTATTCCCAGGCGAGGCCGGCGTTGGCCGGCAGTTGCGGGCAGGGAACGGGCGCCGGCGCGACGGCTGGTGCCGGCGCGGAGGTCTGGGTGGTGGCGTCCTGCGCGTGAATGGTTCCGGCCAGCAGCAGGCCTGCGGCCAGCCAGGGCAGCACGGTGGTCTTGTGCATGCGATCGCCCCCCGAGCGGTCGTGTGTTGGACTACGGCCCGACCTTAGTCGGAAACATCCCCGTTGACAAATGCACGCGCCCCTGTTCCGGCGCCGCGCCGGTGCCGTTCGTCGGCTCGCGCTCAGCGCGGTTGCGCTGCCGCCTCGACCGCCAGGCGCGCGTCCGGCGCCGGCCCGCGGGCGAGCTCGAGCAGGCGCAGGCTGCGTCCGTCCTCCAGCGCCTGCCGCCGCGGTTCGACCCCGGTGTGCAGGCTGAACACGCGCGGGTCGCCGCCGGCGGGCGTCCATTGCAGGGCGATCTCCGCGTCGCCCGCCCACACGCATTGCACGTCGGGCGCGCAGCGCGAATCGTTGACCAGGCGCAGGTAACGCAGGCTGCCGCCGGCGAGCGATGCCTGCTCGCCGGGCCGCAGGGAGACCGTCGTCGTGCCGGTGTCGGTCGCGGCGCGGGCCTGCGGCGCGGGCGGGACCGCGATCGCGCTGCAGGCGCCGAGGGCGGGCAGCAGCAGGGCGGGCAGGGCGTAGCGCAGGCGGCGGACATTCATGAGTGGCTTCCGGAGCGGAGGATGCCTGCCAGTCTAGGCATGCGCGGCCGCGCCGCCAGCCGAACCGGATGGCCGCGTGGTACCCAGCGCGTCCAGCCGCGCCAGCAGCGCGCCGGGGTCGACCGGCTTCACCAGGTGGGCGTCGAAACCGCAGGCGGTGCTGCGTTCGCGGTCGGCGTCCTGGCCCCAGCCGGTGGTCGCGAGCACCGCGATGTCGCGGCCGCCCGGCAGGGCCCGGATCAGCCGGCAGGTCTCGTAGCCGTCCAGCAACGGCATGCCGATGTCGAGCAGGACCACGTCCGGCCGCCGCTCCTCGATCGCCTCCAAGCAGGCGCGGCCGTCGTACACGGTGCGCACGTCGTGCCCGCTCATGCGCAGGAACAGCGCCATCGAATCGGCGCTCTCGTGGTTGTCGTCGGCGACCAGCACCGACTGCGCGCGATGGGGCGTCGCCTCGCGTTCCGGGACGGCGTCGGCGCTCGCGCCGGCCTTGGCCAGCAGCGGCAGGCGGACGACGAACTCGCTGCCCTGGCCCAGGCCGTCGCTGTGCGCCTCGACGCTGCCGCCGTGCTGTTCCACCAGGCTGCGCACCAGGGTCAGGCCAATGCCGAGGCCGCCCTGCGCATGGGTCCTGGTGTGCTCGCACTGCGCGAACAGGTCGAACACCTGCACCAGCATCTCCGCCGGCAACCCGATGCCGGTGTCGCACACGCTGACCTCCACGCTGTCGGCATGGGGGCGCGTCTTGATCACGATGCGGCCGCCGGGCGGCGTGTACTTGGCCGCGTTGTTGAGCAGGTTGGTGAACACCTGCGCCAGCCGCATCGGATCGGCCTCCAGCATCACCGAGGTCGGCGGCAGGTCCACCTCGAGCCGGTGGCGCCCCTGGTCGATGTGCGGGCGGCTGGTTTCCACCGCGCTGGCGATCACTTCCGCCAGCGGCACCGGCCGCTTGCGCAGGTCGATGTTGCCGCGGGTGATGCGCGAGACCTCGAGCAGGTCGTCGACCAGCCGCACCATCAGCCCGACCTGGCGCTCCATCATCGCGTGCAGGCGGGTGACCTGCGGATCGCCGTCCTCGCGCAGGCGCAGCACGTGCAGGCAGTTCCGCATCGGCGCCAGCGGATTGCGCAGTTCGTGGGCGAGGGTGGCGATGAACTCGTCCTTGCGGCGGTCGGCCGCGACCAGCGATTCCTGCATGCGGCGCGAGTCGGTGACGTCGAGCATGGAGCCGAGCAGCTGCAGCGGGCGGCGTGCCTCGCCCTCGCCGGTGAACAGGCACTGCGCGCGCTCCACGATCCAGCGCACCTGGCCGTCCGGATGCAGCTGGCGCATCTCCATGTGGTACTGGCCGTCGCCGGCGGGGTCCAGCGCTGCCCGCAGGGCCTGCCCGGCCTGTTCGCGATCGTCGGGATGGATGCTCGCCATCCAGTCGTCGAGGGCGAGCGATCCGGCCGCCGGCAGGCCGCAGATCTCGCGGCAGCGCGCGTCCGCCTCGAACGCGCCCGCGTCCGGCTCGTAGCTCCAGATGCCGACCTGGGCCACCCGCGTCGCCAGCGAGATGCGCTCCTCGCTGGCCCGCAGCCGCGCCTCGGCCTGCTTGCGATCGGTGATGTCCAGCGCCATCGCCACCACGTAGCGGCGGCCGTCGCGCAGGGTGCCGGGGGCGGCCGCGCTCAGGTTCCAGACCAGCCGCGCGCCGTCGCGGGTCGTGACCACCAGTTCCCGCTGCAGCAGCGTGCCGCCGTTGGCGAACAGCCGACGGACCGCGCCCGGCAGTCCTTCCTCGTCGCCGGCGCGGTAGGCGCGGGCGAGCAGGGCCCGCAGGGCGTCGCGATCGTGCAGGGTATAGCCGGTCAGCTTGGTCCAGGTGCGGCTGAGCTGCAGGACCTGACCGTCCTCGGCGTGCAGCAGCACCGGGATCGGCGCGTTCTCGATGGTGCGGCGGAACTGCTCGCCGCGCTCGCGCAGCGCCGCCTCCGCATGCGCGCGCTCCAGCGCCACGGTCGCGCTGCGGCTGGCGATCTCCAGCATCGTGCGTTCGGCCGCGGTGGGGCTGCGCGGCGCGCGGTAGTAGACCGCGAAGGTGCCCAGCAGCGCGCCGCGGCTGGACAGGATCGGCACCGACCAGCCGGCGCCGATCTCGTGCGCGGCCGCCAGCGCGCGCACCTGTTCCCACTGCGGATCGGTGGCGACGTCGTGGACGAAGACCGGCTCGCGCCGGCTTGCCGCGGCCGCGCAGGAGCCGAAGCCCTCGCCGATCGGCACCGCCGCGGTCGCCGCGAGGAAGTCGGGGGCCAGGCTCGGCGCGGTGGCGCAGCCGAGGGTGCCGTCCGGTTGCGCCAGCAGGATCGCGGCGCGCGCGCCGTAGTCGAGCGCGTCCTCGATCACCGTGGCGAGGCCGAGCAGCACCCGCTGCAGGGGCGCGCCGCGCGCCATGTCCTCGAGCACGTCGCGCAGCCCGGCCTGCAGCAATTCGCCGCGCTTGCGCTTGCCGATGTCCATGCCGATGCCGATCAGCCCGCGCAGGCGACCGCGGGCGTCGCGCACCGCGTTGACGTTGCACTGGATCCAGCGCACCGAGCCGTCCTGGTGGCGCAGCCGCTTCTCGATCGCGAAGCCGGGCGCGCCGGCCACGACGCGGGCGATCGCCGCATTCCAGGCCTCCACCGTCGGCGCGTCCATCAGCTCGTGGTAGGACATCGACAGCAGGACGTCCTCGGGATAGCCGAGCAGGTCGCGCCAGACCGGGTTGACGTAGGTGAGCCGGGCGCGCGCGTCGCAGGTGAACACGGCGGCCGGCAGCGCGTC
>DASRZN010000304.1:0-3154 GCA_035686325.1 Lysobacteraceae bacterium | reverse complement strand
TTCGGCTGCGCGATGAAGCCGAACACGGTCACCAGCGGCCAGGTCAGCACCCGCGTCTGCCGCCTCGGCAGCGCGTCCACCGCCTCCACCCAGCGCTCGAACCGCGCCCGCAGTCCACCGCGGCCGTGCAGGAAGTCGTACAGGCCCTCGGCGAACACGCGCGCGCCCGCCGGCATGCGCAGCGCGTCGCGCAGGGCCATCTTCTCGAAAGAGAACAGCATCGCGTGGCGCGATCGCTGCTCGACCCGCACCGCGCGCGCCGCGGCTTCGGCGAACGCGCGGTCTTCCAGCAGGCGCTGGAACTCCGCGCGCGGCAGCGCCGCCCGCCAGCGCCGGTGGGTCTCCACCTTGTAGTCGCGCTCCCAGTCCAGGTAGGTCGGGTCGCGGAAGCCGCCCGGGAACTGGCGCAGGAACTTGCGCCGGCAGCGCAGCGCGCCCGGCAGCGCGGACGAGACGGCAGGCGGCGAGGCGCGCAGGCGGGCCATGCCTGCTTGTAGCAGCGGGTGCCGCACGGGCGCGTCGATGCGGGCGCCCACAAGCTCGGGCGTCGCTTCACGCCACGTAGACGCCGGTGTGGTCCGATAACGGGTCGGGTGGAACGGAAGACGGAGCTTTCGCCAATGGTCGAGGACGCCACGGGCGCCGCGCTCGCGACCGAACGCCTGCAGCTGGCGCTAGACGCGGGCGCCATCATCGGCACCTGGGTGTGGACGGTCCCCGATGACCGCTTCATCGCCGACGAGCGTTTCGCCTTCAGCTTCGGCCTGGGTCCGGAGGCGGTGCGCGAGGGCCTGCCCCTGCGGGTCCTGTTCGAGTCAATCCATCCGGACGACCGCGCGCGCGTCGCCGCCGCCGTGGACGCCGCGCTGGCGCAGGGCGGACGCTATCGCTGCGATTACCGCGTGCGCCGGCACGACGGCGCCTATGCCTGGGTGATCGCCAGCGGCCGCGTCGAGCTGGACGCGCAGGGCAGGGCCGTACGCTTTCCCGGCGTCCTGATCGACGACAGCGAGCGGCGCACGATCGAGGCCGAACGCGATCGCGCCAACGCCCTGCTGCATACCTTCATCGAGGCGGTGCCCGGCGTCGTGTACGCCAAGGACCGCGACGGGCGCCTGATCCTCGGCAATCGCGGCGTCGCGGAATTGCTGGGCGTGGCGCCGAACGCCTTCGTCGGCAAGACCGACCTGGAACTGATCGCCGATCCGGACCAGGCGCGGCGGGTGATGGAGAACGACCGCCGGATCATGGACTCCGGCGTGGCCGAGCAGGTGGAGGAACACATCGATTTCCCGGATGGCACCCGGGCGATCTGGCTGTCGACCAAGGCCCCGATGCGCGATGCGCAGGGGCAGGTCATCGGATTGATCGGGACCTCGCTGGACATCACCGATCGCAAGCGCATGCTCGAGGCGCTGGAGGAAAGCGACCGGCGCAAGGACGAATTCCTGGCGATGCTCGCCCATGAGCTGCGCAACCCGATGGCACCGATCAGCACCGCGGCGCAGCTGCTCCAACTGGCCCCGGCCGATCCGGCGCGCGTGGGCGAGATGTCCGAGGTCATCCTGCGCCAGGTCATGCACATGACCAGCCTGGTCGACGATCTCCTCGACGTGTCGCGGGTGACCCGCGGGCTGGTGGCGTTCGAGCGCGAACGGGTCGATCTCCGCACGGTCTTCGCGCTCGCGACCGAGCAGGTGGCGCCGCTGGTGCGGGCGCGCGGGCAGACCCTGGCCTGGGAGCCGGGAGCCTGCTCGGCGGTCGTCGTCGGAGACCGGCACCGGTTGGTGCAAGTGGTGTCCAACCTGCTCAACAACGCCGCCAAGTACACGCCGCATGGCGGGCGGATCGTCCTCGCCTGCGAATGCACGCCCGACCAGGTTCGGGTCCGGGTCACCGATGACGGCATCGGCATGGAGCCCGAGCTCGTCCCGGTGGTGTTCGACTTGTTCACGCAGGCGGCGCGGGGGCCGGACCGTGCACTGGGCGGACTCGGCATCGGGCTCGCATTGGTCCGCACGATCGTCCACGCGCACGACGGCACCGTGACTGCGCACAGCGACGGCCCCGGGCAGGGGAGCACCTTCACCGTCGCGTTGCCGCGCGCCACCGGCGAGGCGCCCGCCGCCTGCACGCCACCGTCGCCGCGCCGTCCGGCGCGCGGCCAGGCAGTGCTGATCGTGGACGACAACGCCGACGCCGCCGCCACCCTGGCGAGCGCGCTGCGCGTGCTGGGCCACGACGTGGCGGTTGCGCTCGACGGGCGGCAGGCGCTGACGCTGGCGGAGGCGCGTCCGGATTGGGACGCCTTCATCCTCGACATCGGCATGCCCGACATCACCGGACTGGAGCTCGCGCGCGAATTGCGGCGTCGCATCGGCGACCGTCCGGCCCGTTTCATCGCGCTGACCGGCTACGGCCAGGCGCAGGACCACGCGCTGACCCGCGAGGCGGGCTTCGACCACCACATCGTCAAGCCGGGCGACGTGGAGGAGATCCACCGCCAGTTGTCCGGGGGCGAAGCGGCCGAGGCCGCCTGACCGGCAGCGCCGGTCAAGGCGGGCGCGGCCTGCGCGCCTGCAGCACGATCGCGCGCATCGGTGCGCTCGGCGCGTCCGCGCCGTAGCGGCGCGCAAGTTCCGTTTCCGCCGCAGCGACTGCCGCGTCGAGCCCGGCGGGATCGCGCGCCTCGATCTCGCTGCGCAGCGGCGTGCCGGCGCAGAAGGCGAGGGCGACGGTACGCGCATCGTCGGCGTGGCTGGTCGCGGCCAGGCTGTCGAGTGTGATCGCCTCGAACCCCGCGGCTTCGGCATCGCGGCGCAGCGTGGCCGGATCGTGGTAGCCGTGCGGCACGCGGGCGAGGAAGCGTGGCGGGTCGGCGGGAAACAGCCGGGCCAGGGCGTCGGTGACCGCGGCGGCGAAGCCGTTGTCCGCGATCCGGTCCCAGGTGTTGAACAGCAGGGTGCCGCCTGGCCGCAGCACGCGCCGCGCCTCGGCCAGCGCCGCAACCCGGTCCGGGAAGAACATCACGCCGAACTGGCAGGCGACCAGGTCGAAGCCGGCATCGTCGAACGGCAGCCGCATCGCGTCCGCCTGCCGCCAGTGCACGGGCCGCGCGGCGCCGGTGCGTTCGGCTTCCTCCAGCATCGCCGGG
>DASRZN010000303.1:0-4675 GCA_035686325.1 Lysobacteraceae bacterium | reverse complement strand
CGAGCGGCGCGCGCTACGAGGGCGACTGGCTGGCCGGCGAGATGCACGGGCAGGGCACCTACCGTTTCCGCACCGGCCGGGTCTACGTCGGCGAACTGCGCGACAGCAAGATGCACGGCTACGGCCGCGAGTACGACACCGACGGCGGGCTGCTGTACGAAGGGCAGTGGCGCAACGGCCAGCGCGCGGATTGATGATCGCCGGGGACGCGGCCAGCGCGCCCGTCCCCTTCCGCTTCACCGTGCTGGCACGTTCCAGGCGGCAGCATCGAGACTCATGCTTTCTGGAGTCCCGCCATGGCCAAGCGCATCGCCATCCTCGCCACCGACGGCTTCGAGCAGTCCGAACTGATGGAACCGCGACGCCTGCTCAAGGACGCCGGCTTCCGGGTGGACGTGGTGTCGCCCAAGGATGGCGAGATCCGTGGCTGGAAGCACACCGAGTGGGGCGACAGCGTGCCGGTGGACGTGCCGCTGGCGAGCGCCTCGCCCGACGACTACGACGCGCTGGTCCTGCCCGGTGGGCAGATGAATCCAGACGCGCTGCGGATGCAGCCGGAGGCGGTGGACTTCGTGCGCGCGTTCGCCGGCGGCGACAAGCCGCTCGCGGCGATCTGCCACGGCCCGTGGCTGCTGGTGGAGGCGGGCGCGGCGGAGGGGCGGCAGGTGACCTCGTGGCCGTCGCTGCAGACCGACCTGCGCAACGCGGGCGCGCAGTGGCAGGACGCGCCGGTGGTCACCGACGGCAACCTGATCACCAGTCGCAAGCCGGACGACATCCCGCAGTTCACCGAGGCGGTGGTGCGCGCGCTGCGGTAGGACGCCAGTTGTCGAAGCGCACCAAGGCGCGTGCGTGATGTCCTGAATACGATCCGGGCGCGTGAAGTGGTCCAGCGCACCGGCATGTCGCGTAGGCGACGCCTTCACCGCTTCTTCGCCGGGCGAGCGAGCGGTTGGCCGCGCCCGCGGTCCCGGCGCGTTGCTGCCGGTGACGCCCCCGATGGGGCCTTCCGGACGCGTGCCATGCAACGCCGCATTCCCCTTGCCAGCGCACTCACCTTCGCCCTGCTCGCGTGCCTGCCGGCCGCCTGCCAGCGCCAGAACGACACTGGACCTGCCGCCGCCGCGCCGCCGCCGGCGGCAGCGCCGGCGCCCGCGCCCGCGGCTTCCGTCAAGGCGGCCACGACCGACCTCGAGCAACTCGCCGACCGCGTCGTCCACCAGAGCGCCGGCGTGAAGGAAGGCGAAGTCGTGCTGATCACCGGGCAGTCCGGCGACGGCGAACTGCTGGAGGACCTGGCGGTCAACGTGCGCAAGGCCGGGGCGTTCCCGATCGTCCTCTACGACACCGACCGCCTCGAGAAGCGGCTGTTCTTCGACGTGCCGGCGCAGTACGACAACCAGACCGACAAGGCCACGCTGGGCCTGATGGGCATGGCCGATGCCGTGATCAACGTCGCCAACAACCCCACCGAGAACCTGTTCGAAGGCGCCGACCCCGCGCGCACCGCGGCACGCGCCAAGGCCAACGAGGCCATCGGCCAGGCGGCCCTCGAGCGCGGCGTGCGCACCATCGAGCTCGGCAACAACCTCTATCCCACGGCGTGGCGCGCCGAGCGTTACGGCATGGACGAGGACGCGCTGTCGAAGCTGTTCTGGAACGCGGTCAACATCGATTACGGCGACGTGCAGGCGCGCGGCGACCAGGTCAAGGCCGTGCTCGCCGCTGGCGACGAAGTCCACGTCACCAATCCCAACGGCACCGACCTCACGCTGCACATCAAGGGACGCCCGGTGCTGGTGAGCGACGGCGTGCTGTCCGAGGCCGAGCGCAAGGCCGGCGGCGTCGCGGCCAGCGTGTACCTGCCCGCGGGCGAGGTCTACACCACGCCCGTCGCGGGCGGCGCCGAGGGCAAGGTGGTGCAGACGCGCAGCTATTTCCGCGGCAAACCCATCGACAACCTCACCCTGACCGTCAGCGGCGGCAAGGTCACGTCGATGACCGGCAGCGGCGCGGGCTGGGCCGACTACAAGGCCGCGTACGACGCCGTCGCCGACGCGCGCAAGGACGTCTTCGGCTTCCTCGACCTGGGCATCAATCCCGGCGTCAAGCTGCCCGCCGACAGCAGCATGGGCAACTGGGTGCCCGCGGGCGCGGTCACCGTCGGCGCCGGCAACAACAGCTGGGCCGGCGGCGACAACACCGTCCCCTGGGGCACGGCCTTGTTCCTGCCCGGCAGCACCGTGACGCTCGACGGCAGGACGATCGTCGACAAGGGCGTGCTCGTGCTGAAGCTCTGATCGGCCCCGCACCGGTGCTGGCGAACCGGGTGCAAAAAGGCACCGGCATGCGTCCGCATGCCGGTGCCATGATGGGTCGTGCGGGCTTGCCTCAGTCGAGCGCGTCGCGCACGTCGTCCTGCAGTTCGCCGACCTTGCGCTCGGCCTTGCCCGCGTGCTTCTCGAGCTTGCCCTCCGCTTCCTGCGAGTGGTCGTCGGTCATCTTGCCGATGCCTTCCTTCACCGCGCCCTTCACCTGGTGGCCGGCGCCTTCGAGTCGCTTGTCGTCCATCGTGTTCCTCCATCGGGCGGAAGTGCCCTGTGCCGACAGACTGGGGAAAGGCGCGTCCGCGCACCGTGAGAGGCCGCCGCCGGCGTTTCCTTGCGTTCAGTAACAAGGCTCGGTTTCGTCCTGCCCCGCGGATTCCGCCACCAGAGGAGACGCCCCTTGAAGATCGTGACCAGCCTGAGCTTCCGCGGCGAGTGCCGCGAAGCGTTCGAGTTCTACGCCAGGGTCCTCGGTGGTCGCATCACCGCCGCCCATCCCTACAGCGAGGCGCCGCCGGAGATGGGCGTGAGCGATCCGAAGTACCAGGACTGGCTGATGCACTGCTGGCTCGAGGTCGGCGACCAGGCGCTGATGGGCGCGGACATGGACGAGGCCTGGGCGCCCAACATCGGCAAGCCGAAGAACGGCTTCGACGTGACCCTGCACACCACCGACGCCGGCGAGGCGCGCCGCTGGTTCGACGCGCTGAAGGAAGGCGGCAAGGTGGTGATGGCGTTCACGCCGACCTTCTGGTCGCCCGGCTACGGCGCGCTGGTCGACCGCTTCGGCGTGCCGTGGATGGTGAACACGATCCCGCCGGGGCGTTGACCGTCCGGAATTGATCCGCGTCAACAACGTCGCTTCCGCGCGGGCGGAGGATGGCGCCGTCCCCACGCGGAGGGCTGCGATGAACGACCCGATCCGGCGCAAGATCCTCGACCTGCTCGACGCGCACCGCATCATGACGGTGGCGACGCTGCGCCCCGACGGCTGGCCGCAGGCGACCACCGTGGGCTACGTCAACGAGGGCATGGTGCTGTACTTCCTGTGCGGGCTGGACAGCCAGAAGGCGCGCAACCTCGCGCGCGACGACCGGGTGTCGCTGACCATCGACCACGACACGCCGGACCTCATGGCGATCACCGGCCTGTCCATGGCCGCGCGCGCCACCCCCGTGCTCGACCGCGACGAGGCCGAGCGCGTCCTGCGCCTGCTGCCCGGCAAGTACCCCGAGCCGGCGACGCCGCTGCCGTTCCCGATGCCCACCGCCGACCAGGTGCGCATCTTCCGCGTCGAGCCGACGGTGATCTCGGTGCTCGACTACACACAGGGCTTCGGCCACGCGGACCTGGTCGCATGCCGCGCGGACGACGGGCCCGCATCCACCGAGGACGACGACATGACCGACTCCGACGATTCGCTCCGCGCGCTGGCCCGGCACAACCGCGACTTCCGCCGCGAGGTGGCCACCGGTCCGCATTCCCAGATCGTGCTCATGTGCCTGCAGCCTGGCGAGGCGATCGGCGAGGAGGTTCACGAGGACAACGACCAGATCTTCGTCGTGGCCAAGGGCGAGGGCGAAGCGGTCGTCGCGGGCGTGCGCCGGCCGCTGGGCAAGGGCGAGTTGCTGCTGGTGCCGGCCGGGACGCGCCACGACATCCGCAACACCGGCGACAGGCGCCTGCGGCTGGTGACGATCTACGCGCCGCCGCACCACGCGCCCGGCACCGTGCACCGGACCCGCGAGGACGCGCTGCGGGCGGAAGCCGCGGCGCATGCCTGACTTCTCCGGCGGGCGCGGATGACCGATGCGCTCGCCAGCGTCAGCCGCGGACCGCCGCTTCGATCGCGGCGACGTTGATCCTGCGCATGCCGAGCATGGCCTCGAACGCGCGCCTGGCCGCCGCGCGGTCGGGCGAGGCCATGGCCTCGGTGAGGGCGCGCGGGGTGATCTGCCAGGAGATGCCCCACTTGTCCTTGCACCAGCCGCACACGCTTTCCTCGCCGCCGTTGCCGACGATCGCGTCCCACAGGCGGTCGGTCTCGGCTTGGTCGTCGGTCGCCACCTGGAACGAGAACGCCTCGCTGTGGTGGAAGATCGGCCCGCCGTTGAGGCCGATGCAGGGGATGCCCATCACGGTGAACTCGACCGTGAGGATGTCGCCTTCCTTGCCGCTGGGGAAGTCGCCCGGCGCGCGGTACACGCGCCCGACCGCGCTGTCGGGAAAGGTGCGCGCATAGAACTCCGCGGCCTCGAGCGCGGTGTGGTTGAACCACAGGCAGATGGTGTTCTTGGGGATGTTCATCGGGTCTCCTCGGGATGGGCGGGCCACCCGGCCCGTTCCCA
>DASRZN010000302.1:0-4896 GCA_035686325.1 Lysobacteraceae bacterium | reverse complement strand
GTCTCCCGTCTCCCGTCTCCCGTCTCCCGTCTCCCAAATAAAAAACTCCCTCCCCGCCTGGGCCGCGGGGAGGGAGTCGTGGTGACGCTATCGGGGTGTTTTCTTGTTCTTACATCATCGGCGCCGGCGCCGCCGGCATCGCCACGGGGGCGGCCTTGCGACGGGCCGGACGCTTGGCGGCCTTCTTTGCCGCCGGCTTCTTCGCAGCCTTCCTGGTCGCCTTCTTGGCCGTCTTCTTCGCAGCCTTCTTGGCGGTCTTCTTGGCGGCCTTCTTGGCCGGGCGACGGGTCGCCTTCTTGGCGGCCTTCTTGGCCGTCTTCTTCGCAGCCGTCTTGCGGGTGGCCTTCTTGGCCGTCTTCTTCGCGGCCTTCTTGGCCGGACGGCGCTTGGCGGCCGTCTTCTTGGTGGCCTTGCGCGCGGTCTTCTTGGCGGTGCTCTTGCGCGCAGTCTTCTTGGCGGCCTTCTTGGTCGCCTTCTTGGCGGTCTTGCGGGCGGCGGCCTTCTTCGCCGCCGGCTTGCGGGCGGCCTTCTTGGTCGCCTTCTTGGCGGTCTTCTTCGCAGCTTTCTTCATGGCCATGGAATGGCTCCTCGTCTGTGGACTTGCTGTTACTGCTGCCCAGTTGCGAACTGCACCGCGGGAGTCGGACCCGCGATCAACCGCCGACGCGCGTCGCGCGCCGGGACGGATTCGGTGGCCGCGCGTCCTGCGCGGTGAGCCGCGGCGGTCGCCGCCGCCGCGTCGCCGGCACCGTGGCCGGCAACAAAAAACCCGCTGCGCCGGGCGCCGCGGGTCGGGTCCTCGGGTGACTGCTGCGCTTTCGAGAGGGAGACGATGCCCGTGTCCACCTTGATGTGTTTCCGGGCGGAGGGCTGCGTTGTGCCGCGCGTTGTCTCGCTGCTTCGACTCACTCTCGTCCGCAGGTCACGTCTGCTGGGCGAAACCTAATCACGGTTTTTTCCACTGTCAACAACCTGGCCGGGGAAATTGCAAGTCCCCCCGGCGGGGCGTCGGTCACGGAGCGGGCGTCGGCGGCGCACCGATGGCGGCCGTGTGCAGGGGGCATGCGACGCGTCGCGCGCAACGCGTTGCAGAAAAGCGCTTTGTTTCCGCTGTTTCCTTGCAATGCGACGCGGCACGCGCGCGCGTCGCGCGTCGTTCGCCGTGTCGCCGCGGCCGCCGGAAAACGTCGTCCGCGGACGTGCGGCGGGGGCAAAAAAATTTTCCCGGGCCGGCGTCCGTTTGCGCATCGCAGCAGGCAAGTTGCGCGAATTTGCGCGAACCCCGAGCGACCGCGACGCGACCCGGTCGACAGCCGCGCGCCCGCCGACACCCTCCGCCATCGTCGTCGCGCGTGCTTCCGCGAACGCGCCGCGCACCCTCGCGCAGGCTTCCTGCCGACCAAAAAAAAAACCGGCCGCGGGGCCGGTTTCTTTTCGACGGGCGGGACCGCTCAGTGGTCCTCGTCCTCGAGCAGCTCGGCGTAGTCGTCCGGCGACAGCAGTTCGTTGAGCTGGTCCGGCTCCTCGGCCTCGACCACGAAGATCCAGCCGTCGCCATAGGCGTCCTCGTTGATCGTCTCCGGCTTGTCCGACAGCGCGGCGTTGACCTCGACCACCTTGCCGGTGATCGGGCTGTACACGTCCGACGCCGCCTTCACCGACTCGACCACCGCGCAGGCGTTGCCCGCCTCGACCCGGTCGCCGACGTTCGGCAGCTCGACGTACACGAGGTCGCCGAGCAGGCCCTGGGCGTGGTCGGAGATGCCCACGGTGACCTTGCCGTCGCCTTCGACGCGCGCCCACTCGTGGGACTTCTGGAACTTCAGGTCGCCGGGGATCTCGCTCATGTGCTGCTCCGTGCTCGGTGCGGTCGGGTGGGGAAGAGGCGGTTAGTGTAGGCGATGCGTGGGGGTGTTCAATCGGGCGCGCCGGTCACAGCCCGGCCTGCGGCTTGCCGTCGCGGACGAACGGGAACTTCACCAGCCGCACCGGCACTTCCCTGCCGCGGATGTCGACCCGGACCTCGCCGGGCTCGCCCGCCGGAATGCGGGCGAAGGCGATCGCCTTGCCCAGCGTCGGCGAGAAGGTGCCCGACAGGATCTCGCCCTCGCCGCCGGCGGTGAGCACCTTCTGGCCGTGGCGCAGCACGCCCTTCTCGTCCATCACGATGCCGACCAGCTGGCGCGGCACGCCGTCGGCGAGCTGGCGCTCGAGCGCGGCGCGGCCGATGAAGCCGCGGCCCTCGTCCAGCGACACCGTCCAGCCGAGCGCCGCCTCGTACGGACTGACGGTCTCGTCCATGTCCTGGCCATACAGGTTCATCCCGGCCTCCAGGCGCAGGGTGTCGCGCGCGCCCAGTCCGGCCGGCTTCACGCCGGCGGCCAGCAGCGCGTTCCAGAACGCAACGGCCTGCGCCTCCGGCACGATCACTTCGAAACCGTCCTCGCCGGTGTAGCCGGTGCGCGCGATGAAGACCGGCACGCCGTCGGCGGTGGTCGCCTCGGCGGCGGCGAAGCGGCCGAGCTTGCCGATCCGTTCGCGGTCGCCCTCGCGCAGCAGGCCGATCACCTTCTCGCGCGCGGCCGGCCCCTGCACGGCGACCATGCCGAACTCCGGGCGCTCCGTCACCGTGACGTCGAACGCCTGCGCCTGGCGGCTGATCCACGCGAGGTCCTTGTCGCGGGTGGACGCGTTCACCACCAGGCGGAAGAAGTCGTCGGCGAGGTAGTAGACGATCAGGTCGTCGATCACCCCGCCCCGCTCGTCGAGCATCGCGCTGTACAGCGCCTTGCCGGTGACCTTGAGCTTGTCCACCGAATTGGCGAGCAGCTTGCGCAGGAACTCGCGCACGCGCGTGCCGGCGAGGTCGACCACGGTCATGTGCGAGACGTCGAACATGCCGGCGTCCTGGCGCACGGCGTGGTGCTCGTCGATTTGCGAGCCGTAGTGGATCGGCATGTCCCAACCGCCGAAGTCGACCATCCGCGCACCGAGCGCGCGGTGGGTGTCGTTGAGGATGGTCTTCTGGGTCATGGCGGAAAAATCCCGGGGAGGAAAGCCCGGATTATCCCAGACCCGCCGCGGCGCGGACGCTGCCGCGCGGCGGGAAAACGCGGCCGGCCCGGGCCGGCCGCGCGCCGGTTCAGGCCGGCTCCGCCTCAGGCCGGTTCCACCTCGAGCACCATGCCGTGCGCACCGACGATGCGCACCGGGGTACCGGCCGGCAGTTCGGGGCCGGCGACGTCCCAGAACGCGTCGGCGATCTGGACCCGGCCGCGACCGTTGGCGATCGCGCGCTCCAGCGGCACCACGCGCCCGACGAGTTCGGCGGTGCGGCGGTTGAGCGTGGGCCGGTCGCTGAGCGGCTCGCGCCGGCGGAACCAGGTGCGATACACCTGGATCGAGACGAAGCTGAGCACGACGAATGCAGCGGCCTGCGCCAGCAGCGGGATCCCCGGTACCAGCAGCACGCCGAGGAACACCACGGTCGCGGCGAAGCCGAGCCACAGCATGAACGCGCCCGGCGCGACCGCTTCCGCCGCGAACAGCAGCAGCGCGATGGCGGCCCAGGCGAAGACGTCCCAGCGCATGTCAGGCCCCCGGTGCGCGCGGCGGTTGCGCGGGCGCGGCCATGCGCGGCCGCTCCAGCGCTTCCTTGGCCAGTTCGGCGATGCCGCCGAGCGATCCGATCACGCCGGCGGACTCCATCGGCATCATCACGAACTTCTGGTTCGGCGCCTCGGCCAGCGCCTTGAACGCCTCGATGTACTTCTGGGCGACGAAGTAGTTGATCGCGTTGACGTTGCCGCCGGCGATCGCATCCGAGACCATCTGGGTCGCCTTGGCCTCCGCCTCGGCCAGGCGCTCGCGCGCCTCCGCCTGGCGGAACGCCGCCTCGCGCTCGCCCTCGGCTTCCAGGATCGTCGACTGCTTCTCGCCCTCGGCCTTGAGGATCGCCGCCTGGCGCAGGCCCTCGGCCTCGAGGATGTTGGCGCGCTTCTCGCGTTCGGCCTTCATCTGCCGCGCCATCGCCTCGACCAGGTCGCGCGGCGGCGCGATGTCCTTGAGCTCGATGCGGTTGACCTTGATGCCCCACGGATGGGTCGCCTGGTCCACCGCGACCAGCACCTTGGCGTTGATCTCGTCGCGCTTGGACAGCGACTCGTCCAGGTCCATCGAACCGATCGCGGTACGGATGTTGGTCATCACCAGGTTGAGGATCGCGATTTCCAGCGTCGCCACTTCGTACGCCGCCTTGGCCGCGTCGAGCACCTGGAAGAACACGATGCCGTCGACCTTGACCACCGCGTTGTCCTTGGTGATCACGTCCTGGCTGGGCACCTCCAGCACCTGTTCCATCATGTTGACCTTGCGGCCGATGCCGTACACCACCGGGATCAGGAAGTGCAGGCCGGGAGTCAGGGTCTGGGTGTAGCGTCCGAAGCGCTCCACCGTCCACTCGAAGCCCTGCGGCACCATCCGCACGGTCTTGAACAGCAGCACGATGCCGGCGATGACGACGATCGCGGTCAGCAGTGAACCCAGGCCCATGGCGACTCTCCCCTTGTGTATGGGACGAGTATAGGTGGGGCGGGAGCCGGAAGCCGGTAGCCGGAAACCGGAAACGGGAGACGGAAGGCGGCGAGGGCGTCCGCGACATCCTCCCGGCTCCCGGCCCCGGCTACCGGCTACTGGTCCTGCGACCCTCTCCGCCTCTCACGCATCCTCTTCCTCATGCCCAGCCCGGCGCCTGCCTCCAGCTTCGCCATCGACGTGCCCGCCGGCCTGCTCGCGCGGGCGCGGGCCGGCGAGCGCGCGGCCTTCGAGTCGCTGTGCCGCAGCTTCGAGCGGCCGGTGTACACCCTGGCGCTGCGCCTCACCGGCGACTGCGAGCAG
>DASRZN010000301.1:0-2075 GCA_035686325.1 Lysobacteraceae bacterium | reverse complement strand
ATGCTGTGGCTGCAGGAACGCGCGCTGCGCCAACGCCGCCTGCACGGCTGGCGGCGCGCGCTGCCGCCGCTGACCGAGCTCGAGTCGCTGCTGTTCCGCACGATCGTGGTCGGCTTCGTGCTGCTGACCGCGACCCTGCTCACCGGCGTGCTGTTCGTCGAGAACCTGTTCGCCCAGCACCTGATCCACAAGACCGTGCTCAGCGTGCTGTCCTGGCTCGCCTTCGGCGGGCTGCTGCTGGGCCGTTGGCGCTTCGGCTGGCGCGGCGTGGTCGCGGTGCGCTGGACCCTGGCGGCGATGGCGCTGCTGCTGCTGGCCTTCTTCGGCAGCAAGTTCGTGCTGGAACTGGTGCTGCACCGGGCGGCCTAGCCGCCTCCTTCGCTGCGTCCGCCCCCGGTCTCGTGGAGCGGAGCTTGCTCCGCTCCGCCGCGCGCTGGCCGGTAGCCGGTAGCCGGTAGCCGGGAAAGGCAGCGGAGCAAGCTCCGCTCTACGGCCTCTCCCGTCTCCCGTCTCCCGTCTCCCGTCTCCCGTCTCCCGTCTCCCGTCTCCTTGCCTTCACAATATTTGCATTGACAACAATTGCAGATGCAGGCAGGATACGCGCCCCATGAGCGACCCCACCTGCACCGGCTCCGCCCTCGGCCTGCTGTTCCGTCAGGTCCGTGACTCCATGTGGGCGCGGATGCAGGAGGAACTGGCGGCCGCCGGCCAGAAGCTGAACTTCAGCCAGTTCATCACCATCAAGACGCTCGCCGCCGGCAGCGTGGGGGTGACCGACCTGGCGCGCGCGGCCTACCTGCACCCGGGCGCGATGACCCGGCTGCTCGACAAGCTCGAGGAGCGCGGGATCCTGGTCCGGGTCGCCGATCCGCTCGACCGCCGCGGCGTGCTGGTTCGCCTGACCCCGGCCGGCCTGGCGATCTGGCAGGACATCAATACCTGCGGCCAGCGCGTGCGGGCGCGGGCGATGGCCGGTCTCGACGAGGCCGAACAGGCCGAACTGCTCCGTCTGCTGGCGCGTGTCCGCGACAACCTGACTCCCCCCTGCGGAAGCTAGCGATGCCCGTTTCCCCACAGTTCGCGCGGCGCGCGCTCGCCGCGTCGCTCGCCCTGTTGCTCGGCGCCTGCGCCAGCACCCACGGCCTCGCCCCCGAGGGGCAGCCGCTGGACGCCGACGCGCTGGCGCTCGCGCGCAGCGCCGGATCGCTGTCCGAGGCCGACTTCCCGCGGCAGGACTGGTGGACGGCGCTGGGCGACCCGCAACTGGACCGGCTGGTCGAGGAAGCCCTCGCCGGCACGCCCACCCTGGCCCTCGCCGACGCCCGCGTGCGCGAGGCAATCGCCCAGGCCGGCCTCGCCGACGCCGCGCGCAAGCCGACGGTCGCCGCCAGCGGCCAGTACTCGGGCGTGCTGATCCCAGAGTCGGTCGCTCCGGAGCCGCTCGGCGGCAGCTACAAGGGCGTGTTCCTGCTCGGCCTCAACCTGAAGTACGCCCCCGACCTGTGGGGCGGCCAGCGCGCGCGCTGGCAGGCCGCGCTGGGCCAGGCCCATGCCGCCGAAGTCGAGGCGCAGGACGCGCGGCTGGTGCTGGCGTCGAACGTGGCGCGCGCCTACGTGGGCCTTGCCCATGCCTTCGCCGCGCAGGACGTCGCCGAGGCCGAGCACGCACGCGCCAGCGGGCTGCTGGCGTTGGGCCGCCAGCGCGTCGACGCCGGGCTCGACAACCAGGTCTCCCTGCGCCAGGCCGAAAGCGCGGTCGCGGCGGCGGCGGCGCAGCGCGAGGCGGCGCAGCAGCAGATCGACGCCGCGCGCACCGCGCTCGCCGCGCTGCTCGGCAAGGGTCCGGACCGCGGGCTCGACATCGCCCGTCCCGCCCTGCTGCAGGCGCCGGCGCCGGCCATTCCCGACGTGTTGCCGAGCGAACTGCTGGGCCATCGTCCCGACGTGGTCGCCGCGCGCTGGCAGGTCGAGGCGGCGTCGCACGGCATCGCCGCCGCCGAGGCCGCCTTCCGCCCGAGCGTCAACCTGAGCGCGCTGGTCGGCGCCGCCGCCGGCAACCTCGTCGACCTGTTCGA
>DASRZN010000300.1:0-3329 GCA_035686325.1 Lysobacteraceae bacterium | reverse complement strand
TGCGTCCGCTCGCCGTGGTCGCGACCACGATGTCGCGCACCGCCAGGTCGCCGCGGGCGACGGTGGCGCCGGCATCCACCACGCCGTACATCGACTGCACCGCGCTGCTGGTGACGTCGGTGTCGGAGAGGAAGCGGCCGGTGCCGAGGAAGACCCACAGGCGGTTGCTGACCGGTTCGCGCGCGAGCGCGAGGCCGGCGGTGATCGGCTGGCGGTTGCCGGCCCCGTCGGTGGCGACGAACATCGCCGCGCCGCCGTTGGCCACGCCCCAGTCGGCGGGTGTCGCGCTGCCCAGGTCGAACTTCCAGAGGTTGCCCTGCAGGTCACCGGCGTAGACCGCGTCGACGGTGCCGTTGAGGTCGAGGTCGGCGCCGCGCGGCGCGAACAACCCGTTGTCGCCGCCGGCGCCGGTGTCGATCCGGCGCAGTACCGCGCCGCTCGCGATGTCGAGCACGAACAGCACGGCGTGGCCGTTCGGGCTGTTGATGCCGTTGCTGACCAGCACGCCCTTGCTGCCGTCGTTGAGGCTGACCACCAGCGGTTCGCCGAGCACCTGGCCCATGTCGTCGCCGAGGGCGGCGCCGGTGTCGTCCCACAGCACGTCGCCGGTGCCGAAGCTCGCCGGGCGGGTCACGTCCAGGCCGAACACGCCGCGGCCGCCGCGGCCGAGCGCGGCGACCAGGTAGTTGTGGCCGGCGGTCTGCGCCGCGGTGGACACGGTCACCGGGCCGTCGACGAAGTAGCGGTGCACGTAGTGCGGATCCGACAGCGTCGCCAGCGCGTCGAAGTCGAGGCCGGCCGGGACGTAGGCGAAGCGCTCGACGCCGGTGCGCGCGTCGATGGCGTGCAGCATGCCGTCGTTGGCCCCGACGAACAGGGTCTCCGTGTCCTTGACGTACATCGGCGACGAGTTGGCGATGTCGCCGAGCAGGGTCGCGCGGTCGCGCAGCTCGCCGCCGTTGCGCTTCTCGAGGTTGCGGGCGCCGCCGACGTAGGCGGCGTTCTTGCGGCCGTCGACCTTGGCGAGCGCGCGGTCCGAGGCGTCCAGCGCGGTTTCCTGGGCGGAGGTCGGGAAGACCTTGCCGCCCGCTTCCCAGGTGTAGACCTTGCGGTTCGCGGACGGGATCCCGGCGGAGGCGCGCCAGACCGCGTCCGGCAGCCCGTCGCCGTCGCGGTCGTCGTCGGCGACGCCGGCCGCGCTCGCCTCGTAGGCGGCCAGTTCGCCGGTCCAGCGCCCGGACACGTAGCTGGCCTGGTAGACCCGGGTGTCGGTCTGGAAGGACGTGCTGTTGGCGGTGACGTTGGACGCCGAGCCCAGGCGCGCCGCGACCGTGGCGAGCGCGTCGATCAGGCCCTGCACGAACTCGGTCGGGCTGGTCGCGGTGACGAAGTTGCCGTGGCCGTTGACGCTGGCGTGCCAGAGGTCGTCGATGCGGTCCAGGTCTTCCCTGTCGGTGGGATCGCCCCAGTGCAGCGAACCGTTGGTGATCGCCTGCAAGTCGTTCTTCGGATCGAGCCGGCCGCGCAGGCCGATCGAGACGCCGAAGGTAACCATGTGCTGCCAGAACGCCGGGTCGGCGTCGGACGCCGGCACGTCGTTGGCCAGGCCGGGCACCAGGTCGCGCTTCCAGTAGTGCATGGCGACGTCGGCCAGGGTGTCGCCCTGCGAGTAGACGCTGCCGCGCGAACCGGCGAAATCGTCCTTGTACGGGTTGGCCGGGACGTAGGTGAAGGTGGTCTTGCCGTCCTTGGAGGTGATCGTCGCGCCCGGCTCGCCGTCGGCGTCGCCGATCGCGGTGTAGCCGCTGTTGTCGTTCCAGTAGCCGTCGGTGGTCAGGATCGCGAAGTTCTGCCGGCAGCTGATCTGGGCGGCGCCGGTGCCCGGTCCCCACGGGCCGCTGCCGCCGGTGTTGCTGAAATACTCGCCGGCGCGCTGCAGCGCGCCCTTCAGCGGCGTACCGCTGCTGCCGTTGGCGTCGTGCAGGTGGTCGAACCAGTCGCTGCGGTTGTCGCCGCGGAAGCGGCCGCCGTCGCTGCCGACCGGAATCGCGTAGGCGTTGCGGTTCCAGATCGAGTCGTAGCCGACGCGGATGTTGTCGCCGAGCTGGCCGAAGGCCTCGCTGGCGCCCGCCTTGGCGACCTTGATGCGGGTGCGGTGGTAGGAGTACCACGTCGCGTAGTTCACCAGTTCGTCGGCGAGGTCGCGCCCGGTCGGCGTGATGAAGGTGCAGAACCGCCAATTGGTGCCGCGGCCACCGGAGCAACCGGCGTTGTCCTCGCCCTCGTCGCGCGTGGAGCTGTACTCGCTGCGGACCATCCTGAGCTTCCCGCCGACCCAGCGGATCTGGTAGCGGTAGTAATCGCCGGTGTCGTCGAGGTCCTTGGCGCCGGGCTTCGGCACGAAGAAGGTGCGGGTGTCGTCGGCGAGGTCGATCGAGCCGCGCGCCAGGCTGTCGTGGCTGTAGGCGTCGCGGTAGCTGCGGCCGCCCGTGTAGCGGGTGCCGTCGGCCTGCATCCACGGCTGGTAGGTGGTCTTCGGGTCGTAGTAGATCGTGTTGTGGACGGCCGACTTGTCGGTGATGTCGTCGTCCAGGTCGTCGTCGTCCGCGATGTCGCGCGGCATCGCGACGTACTCCATGGAACCGGAGTCGTCGAGGATGAACAGCACGTTCGCCGGCGGGTAGGCGCTGCCGGTCTGCAGCGGCAAGTCCGGGAAATCGACGGCGTGGCCGGGCGCGGCGATCGCGATCGCGGCCAACGCGGCCAGCCAGCCGGGCCAGCGCGGCATGCGGGACGAACGTGGGGCTTGGCGGGGATGCATGGCGGCTCCCTCAGGGCACGGCGTAGATGGACTGCAGCATCACCACCGCGCGGCCGGCGGCCTCGCTGCGCGCGGTGATGCGGAAGCGGCGCTCGGTGCCGCTGCAGGCGGCCTCGGGCGAGACGTCGACGCTGGTCGTGCAGCTGCCGTGCGCGGGGATCGTGTCGTCCAGCCGCTCGACGATGAAGCGCGGCTTGACGGTCAGCGAGCCGACCTGGACGGTGGTCTCGCGCCAGTTGCCGGAGGCGTCGTCCCAGAAGCCGGCGGCCAGCCAGCGCGGCGCGTCGGTCGCCGCCGGGCGCGCGCACAGGCCGTCGCTGCAGCCGCTGGCGGGGAAGCTGTTGCCGGGCTTGGCGGCGAGCGCCTCGCCCTCGCGCAGGGCGGCCTCGGTCGCCTGGAAGGCCAGGCTGCGGTCGAGCATGTTGGCGCTCATGCGCTCCTTCAGCAGCGTGCCGCGGATGCTCGCCAGCACCAGCAGGGTCATGACCAGCAGCAGGATCAGCACTAC
>DASRZN010000299.1:0-2539 GCA_035686325.1 Lysobacteraceae bacterium | reverse complement strand
TCGCGGTGTGCGGGATCCAGCGCTGGCCGAGCGGATGGCGGAACAGCGCGACCACCGCGAACCAGTCGGCGAGACCGCCGACCAGCGCGGCCTCCGCCATCGCCGCCAGCAGCGCGAACGCCCAGTGCGGGTGCCGGTGCTGCGCGAACACGCTGGCGCCCAGCACCAGCAGCGCGGCGACCAGCATCCAGGCCGCGATCGCCTTGCGCCGGCGCAGGCGCGCGGCACGGTCGGGCGTCGGCACGGCGCGCGCGTCCTCGGCGGGCGGTCGGTCGGCTTGCACCCGGCGACCCTACCGGGTTTGCCGTGCGGATGCAGCGAATGGGCGCTTGGCCGATCCCGACAAAACCCGCGATGGGTCCGCAGAAGCGAAAGGCGAATGCTTGGTCGCGAGCGCGCCGGGCGGGAGAGGCAGGCAGGACACGCCGTGAATCCATCCATGGAGGCTCGGATGCGCCATCCATGGCGCATACGGTCCTGCCCACCTCTCCCACCCGGCACGCCCCCACTCTCTCGCCGTCGCGTGGAGCGGAGCCAACTCTGCTCCACGGCAAGTCGCGAGGATCTGTCCGAGCGCCCGGGAGGGCGGGGGTGTTGCGTCAGCGCGCCATGGATGGCGCGCGCCCGCATAAGGGCAGGACTGCCCTTCTAAGGGAAAAGCAATTCCCCCGCCCTCCCGGGCGCGGGCCTTTGCAGCCTCTTGCGCGTCTTCCTTTGCTTTAGCTCGCGCGTCACGCGGTGTGCAACGCCGCGCCGCGCTCGAGCAAGCCGCGCGCGACGAACAACTCGATCCGCTCCATCGGCATGCGGTCGCCCGCGTCGCTGCCGTAGTAGGCCTCGACGATGCGGCCCTCGCCGTCGATCAGGAAGTCGGCCGGCATCAGGTTGTTGGTGTTCAGGCCGGACAGTCCGACCAGGCGCAGGCCGCGCAGCAGCGTCGGCACGCGGGTGGCGATCGCCTTGAGCTTGCCGCGCAGCGAACGCCGGACGCCGTACGCTAGGTGGCTGCGGCCTTCCGGATCGGCGGCGATGCGGAACGGCCGCGGGTGGCCGAGCGCGGGCGCGGTGGCGGGTGCGAGCAGACGCATGACGGGTTCCCCTGGCAACGAGGACTCCACACTGGCCGGCCGCGGACCGAACGTGGAAAGCCGATGTGTAAAGCACACCGCGCCGCGATTCTCACCCGGCTTGCTGGCGATCCGCCCTGACGCCGGGGGCAGCCGGCGCGGGCTCCCAGCCGAAGACGCTGCGGCCGCCATATTCGTGCGAGCGGGCCCGCTCCTGCGCGATATACGCCTCGACGGACGGCCCGCGCGCGGTCGCCTCCAGCCGCCGTGCCTGCGCGTCGAGCAGGCGGATCGCCTGCAGTTCCTCCTCGCGACCGAGCTTCGCGTGGCGCACCGCCGACTTCAGGACGCCGATGGTGTGGTCCATGACCTTGGTCGGCACCGGGAACGGATGCCGGTCCTTGCCGCCGTGCGCGAGCGAAAAGCGCGCCGGGTCGCTGAAGCGGCACGGCGTACCGTGCAGCACCTCGGCGACCAGCGCCAGCGCGCGCACCGTGCGTGCGCCGACGCCGGGTACCTGCAGCAGTTGGGCGAAATCCCGGGGGCCCTGCTCCGCGGCCGCGGCCAGCGCGCCGCGCAGGCGGCGCGCGACGACGTCCCCGCCGCGCACGTCGTGGTGGTCTGGCATGGTGAGGTGCGGCAGCAGTTCGAGTTGCGTTCCCCGCGCCTGCGCCCTGAAGCCCTCCCCCGCTTGCGGGGGAGGGTTTGGGTGGGGGGGCGTGCGCGACGAGGCAGCTTCGCCAACCGCGGGCCCCCATCCCGGCCTTCCCCCGCAGGCGTGGGAAGGAGCAGGGACGGCGCGCTCCACGCTCACGAATTCCTTCGCGATCGCCTCGGGCGACAGGTCCCGCAGCAACGCCACCTGCGCCTGCCGCGACTTCGCCGCGCGCGCGTCAGCGAGGTTGACGATGTTGCCCTGCCCCGGCCCGTCCACCGCCGCGTGCGGATCGTCGAGGAAGCTGGTCAACCCTTCCGACAGCCAGTGGTAGCGACGCGCCTGTTTCGCCGCGCCGTTCATGCCCTGCTGCACGACGACCCAATGGCCGTCGTCCGTCACGATGAAGCCATGCAGGTACAGGTCGAAGCCGTCCTGCACCGCCGCGCTGTCCACCTTCGCCACCATCCGGCTGGCGCGCGCCAGCGCGTCGCCGTCGAAGCCGACCCGCTGGCCGACCGCGACCAACTCGCCCGGCGTCGCCCGTGAATGCCGCCCGCGTCCGCCGCACACGTGCACGCCCAGTTCGCCCGCCAGCGGCGCCAGTCCGCGCTTGAGGGCGCCGATCACGCTGGTGGTGATGCCGGAGGAATGCCAGTCCATTCCCATCACCGCGCCGAAGGACTGGAACCAGAACGGATGCGCCAGCCGTCGCAGCAGTTCGTCGCGCCCGTACTCGAGCACGATCGCCTCGGCCATCACCGCGCCCAGGCGGGTCATGCGGTCGGCCAGCGGGTCGGCTTCGACGGCGACGCGC
>DASRZN010000298.1:0-3648 GCA_035686325.1 Lysobacteraceae bacterium | reverse complement strand
CATGGTGGTTTCCCAGGCGCTTTCGTCCAGGGTGTCGCGACCGAGGATGTCGTGCTCCGACTCGGCGTAATTGCTGTACCCGAGCGCCGCCACTTCCTTGTCGTTCATCGGCCTGCGATCGGTGTTCGTGCGCCGATGGCGGAAGAAGTCCGTGCCGCCCCGGCAATCCTCGGGCCTGCTCAGGTACAGGATGCCGGACCAGTAGCCAGGGTCGGTGTGTACCCGCGCGCGGCCGACGTCGGACGCCAACGTAAGCCGGAACTTCGCGTGCCCGGCCGGCGGCGGCAGCGGCTTCAGGCGCTCGCCGGTGAGTTGCGAGACGTACTGGTCGAGGCCTTCGATCTCCAGGCGCTCCAGGGAGTTGCGCCCCGGAAAGTAGGTGGGCTGGCCCGACTCCTGGCCCGCCTCCGGCGCGGGATAGGTGAGGCGCAGGCCGGCCTCGCGGAAGCCCTCCGCATCCGCGAAGAAGTCGTCGACGACGATAAGGGACGTGGGCATGGCGAAAGGTTTGCCGGAAGAGGCGCGATTAGGCCAGAGCACTTGCCTTCCGGGCAAGGAAGCGCGCGCCCCTCGCGGCAGGCACCCGCCTGCCTGCCAGCCAGCGTCTGCGCGCATTCACATGGGAAGGGCGTGATCGCGGTCGGCGTGCGGCGTCGGCGCAACCGGTATCCTGCCCCGCGTTCTTCGCAATTGCCGTGCCCGCCATGTCGCTTCTTCGCTTCGCGCCGCTGCTGTTCGTCCTCGCCGCCCCGCTGCCCGCCGTCGCCCAGTTCCACGCCGGACTGGCGCCGCGCGACGGTGCCGCCGCCGAAGGCTGGAAGGGTCGCGGCGAGCTCGGCTTCGCCATGGCGCGCGGCAACACCGACAGCCAGACCTTCATCGGCAAGCTCGATTTCGGCTACAGCGACGCGCGCAGCAAGTACGCGTTCGGCGCCTCCACGCAGTACGGCAAGAACGCCGGCGAGGAAAGCGCGCGCCGCTACGAGGTCCGCGGCGCCGCCGGCTTCCGCTTCGACGAGCGCAGCTACCTGTTCGGCTCGCTGCGCCACGAGCGCGATGCCTTCGCCAGCTACGAATACCAGTGGACCGCGGCGGCCGGCTACGGCGTGGACGCGCTGCGCGGCGAGGACCAGCAGCTGTCGCTGGAGGTCGGCCCCGGCTATCGGCTGGCCAAGGACCAGGGTCTGCGCGTGCACCACGACGAAGCGATCGCCCGCGGCCTGCTCGACTGGAACTGGAAGCTGACCGGCACCACGTCGCTGATGAACACCCTGCTGGTCGAATCCGGCGGCGAAACCACCTTCGCCCGCAACGTGCTGGGCGTGCGGGTCGCGGTGAGCGAGTCGCTGGCGATGAAGGCCGGGCTGGAGACGCGCTACAACAGTCGCGTGGACGACGGCCAGCACAACACCGACAACCTGACCACGCTGAACCTGGTCTACGACTTCAAGTAGGGCGCCCGCGGCGCCGCGCCGCTACTCCACGGCCCGGGCCTGCTTGGCGGCCTGCAGCGCCGCCAGCTCCAGCGCGTCGCGCGTTTCCTGCTGCTTGCGCAACTCCTCCTGGCGCATCCGCTCGAGTTCTTCGCCGCTGGGCTCCTCGTGCAGCGACAGCGAAGCGGCGGATGCGGTCGCCGGTTCGCCGCGGCGGCTCTTGAGCTTGATGTTCAGGCGCAGCTCGTTGGCCGAGTCGGCGTTGCGGATCGCTTCCTCGTAGGAGATCAGGCCCTCGTTGTAGAGCTCGAACAGCGCCCAGTCGAAGGTGCGCATGCCGAGCTCGCGCGACTTGTTCATCACGCCCTTGAGCTCGTTGAACTCGCCCTTGAAGATCTTCTCGGCGATGGTCGGCGTGTTGAGCAGGATCTCGATCGCCGCCACCCGGCCCTTGCCGTCCTCGGTGCGGATCAGGCGCTGCGACACGATCGCCCGCAGGTTGGCCGACAGGTCCATCAGCAGCTGCGTGCGGCGCTCCTCCGGGAAGAAGTTGATGATGCGTTCCATCGTCTGCGACGCGCTGTTGGCGTGCAGGGTGGACAAGCACAGGTGGCCGGTCTCGGCGAAGGCGATCGCGTGCTCCATCGTCTCGGCGTCGCGGATCTCGCCGACCAGGATCACGTCCGGCGCCTGGCGCAGGGTGTTCTTCAACGCGTGGTGCCAGCTGTGGGTGTCCACGCCGACCTCGCGATGGGTGACCAGCGACTTCTGCGACTTGTGCGCGTATTCGACCGGGTCCTCGACGGTGATGATGTGGCCGGCCGAGGTGCGGTTGCGGTGGTCGATCATCGCCGCCAGCGAGGTGGACTTGCCCGAGCCGGTGCCACCGACCACCAGCACGAGGCCGCGCTTCTCCATCACCACGTCCTTCAGCACCGGCGGCAGGCGCAGGCTCTCGAAGTTGGGGATCTCGGCGGCGATCGTGCGCAGGACCATGCCGACCGCGCCCTGCTGCACGAACACGTTGACGCGGAAGCGCGACACGCCCGGCACCTGGATGGCGAAGTTGCACTCCATCTCGCGTGCGAACTCCTCGCGCTGCCTGGCATTCATCAGCGCGTCGGCCAACTGCGCGGTGACCTCGCCGGTCAGCTTCTGCTGGGTCAGCGGGGTCATCGCGCCGTGCGTCTTCATGCTGGGCGGGAAGTCGCTGGCGATGAACAGGTCCGAGCCGCCGGCCTTGGCCATCGCCGCCAGCAGCTTGTGCATGTACTCGCGCGCCTGGTCTTCGCTGAGCGCCATCCGGGGTCCTCCGTCGTGGGGCGTCGTTGTAACCGATGCGACCGGCCGCGTGCCGGGCTGGCGTGCACGGAACGCCGCATCGGTCGCCGCACGCGCGCGCTGAACGCGGGCGCGGTCGTGTCGCTGCCCGTCGGGTGCGCACCGCCGCGTCGCACGGCGAAACGAATGCCCGCGGGCGGGCGCTCCGCCCGCGGGGGATCCGCCGGAAGCGGACCGCTACTGCTGCGGATACCAGAACACGGCGCCGGAAGCGCCGGGGCGCCCGCGACCACCCGGCGTGCCGCCGAAGTTGTGGGTCGACGGACTCGCGCCGCCTTCGCCGCCCTGGCCGCCGATGGTGACGGTCTGCGGGTAGCCCGCGACAGTGCCGGCGACATAGCCGACCACGAAGCCGCCCTGGCCGCCCGGCCCGCCGCCGCCACCGCCGCCCGCGCCGCCCTGGCAGCCGTAGGAACTGCTGGGGAAGCGGTCGCGCTCGCCATCGCCTCCGCGTCCGCCGGGGGAACCGCTGACGTCGATGCGACCGCCGCTGCCATCGAAGTCGCCGTGCACCTCGAGGAACACGATGCCGCCATTGCCCGCCGTGGGCCGTTCGCCCGCGTTGCCGCCGCGTCCTCCGCAATTGGGGCCGCCCTGGGCGCCGCGATTGTCCGTGGCGTCGCGCCCCGGATAACGGCGCACGCCGGTGGCGTCGGCGAAGCGTCCGCCGCCGGAGCCGCCACCGCCGCCGATGTCGTCCGAGGCCTGCGCGCCGCGCCCCCCGTTGACCCCCGCCGCGGCGCCACCGTCGCCGCCCGCGCCGCCCCGGTTCGCATTGCGGTATCCCAGCATCTGGGGCGGGCGGCCGGGCACCGCCAGGGCGACCTGCCGCTCCTGGCTGCTGAACCCCTTCGCGCGGATGGTGCCCGCCAGC
>DASRZN010000297.1:0-3845 GCA_035686325.1 Lysobacteraceae bacterium | reverse complement strand
GGGCAGGGTGCCGCGCGGGGTGCGCACGTACTTGCGGGCGACCGCGCGCGAGACCGTGGATTCGTGCAGGCCGATCTCGGCGGCGACCTCGCGCAGGGTCAGCGGCCGCAGGGCCTGGTCGCCGAATTCGAGGAAGCCGGCCTGCTGGCGGACCAGGCAGCGCATCACCTTGAGCAGGGTCTCGCCGCGGGCCTCGACGTTCTTCAGCAGCCAGCGCGCCTCCTGCAGGCGGCCGCGCAGGTAGCCGGCGTCGGCGGCGCAGGCGCGCGCGATCAGCTGCTCGTAGCCGCGGTGGATGGTCAGCCGCGGCAGGTGGCTGCCGGCCAGCGCCACCCGCCACACGCCGCGCTGGCGCCAGACCACGCAGTCCGGGTTGACGTAGGTATCGGCGGGCAGGCTGCCCAGGCGGGCGCCGGGGCGCGGGTCCAGCGAGCGCAGCAGCTGCAGCGCGGTCTGCGCCTCGACCGGATCGCAGCCCAGTTCGGAAGCGACGCCGGCGGCACCGATCCGCGGCACCCGCTCCAGCAGCCCGGCGCTGATTCGCAGCGCGAGCATGCGCCCCGGGGTGTCGTCGTCGAGCAGGCGCAGCTGCAGCGCCAGGCATTCGCCGAGGTCGCGCGCGCCGACCCCGGGCGGGTCGAAGCGCTGCACCTGCAGCAGCACGGTCAGCAACTCGCCTTCGCCGACCTCCAGTTCGGGCCGCAAGGCCTCGCGCAGGGCGTCGAACGACTCGCGCAGGTAGCCGTCCTCGTCGATCGCGTCGATCAGGGCCAGGCCGATGCGGCGGTCGCGCGGCGACAGGTGGCTCAGGTGCAGCTGCCACTGCAGGTGGTCGCGCAGGGTTTCCGGCTCGACCACGCGCTGGCTGGCGTCGCCGTCCTCGTCGTCGGTGCCGGCGGCGCGGGCGGCCGGCGCCCAGGGCTCGTCGTCGCGGTTCCACGGCACCAGGTCTTCGTCGTCGGCGCGCGCGACCGCGGCGTCGCCGTCGCCCTCCCCGTCGTGCTCGCGCGCGGCGGGCACCTCGACCGGCTCGGGCTCCTCCCAGTCCAGCAGCGGATTGCTCTCGACCGCCTGCGCCAGCTCGGCTTCCAGTTCCTGCCCGGACAGCTGCAGCAGGTGGATCGCCTGGCGCAGCTGGGGCGTGAGCACCAGCTGCTGGCCGAGCGTGGTCTGGAGGCGGGCTTTCATGTCGCTGCGAAACGCGTCCTGGCAGGGACGGCGGTCGCGGCTAGAGGCGGAAGGAATCGCCCAGGTAGACGCGCCGCACGTCGGGATTGGCGAGCAGCGCGTCCGGCGCCCCCTGCGCGAGCACGCTGCCTTCGTTGAGGATATACGCGCGGTCGCAGATGCCCAAGGTTTCGCGGACGTTGTGGTCGGTGATGAGGACGCCGATCCCGCGGTTCTTGAGGTGGCTGACGATGCGCTGGATCTCGCCGACCGAAATCGGGTCGACGCCGGCGAAGGGCTCGTCCAGCAGGATCAGCCGCGGACGCGCGGCCAGCGCGCGGGCGATCTCGACCCGGCGGCGCTCGCCGCCCGAGAGGCTGGCGCCGGCCTGGTCGGCGACGTGGCTGACCTGCAGCTCGTCCATCAGGGCCTCGAGTTCGCGCGCGCGGCCCTTGCCGTCGAGGTCCGGGCGCAGCTCCAGCACCAGCCGCAGGTTGTCGGCGACGCTGAGCTTGCGGAACACCGACGGTTCCTGCGGCAGGTAGCCGACCCCGCGGCGCGCGCGCACGTACATCGGCTCGCCGGTGATGTCGCGGCCGTCGAGCACGATGCGGCCTGCGTCGGCCGGCACCAGGCCGACGATCATGTAGAAGCAGGTGGTCTTGCCGGCACCGTTCGGGCCGAGCAGGCCGACGACCTCGCCGGCGTCGAGCGTCAACCCGAAGTCCCGCACCACCTCGCGCGCGCGGTAGCGCTTGCGCAGGCCCTCGGCGACCAGCATCAGGGCGTGTCCTTGTCCTGGTCCTCGGCCTGCTGGGCCGGCGCGGCGCTCTTCGGGAGGATGGTCATGCGCACCCGGCCGTCGCCCTGGCCGCCGCCGCTCTCCACGCTGCCGGTCTTCAGGTTGTAGACGACCCGCGCGCCGCTCATGCTGCCGCGCGGCTGCTGCAGGTTGACGTCGCCGGTGAACACCACGACTTCGGTGCGCAGGTTGTAGTCGACGCCGGTGGCGCGCGCGGTCATCGGCGTGCCGTCGTCCATGGTCTGCTTGAGCACCACCGGCGCGCCGCTCAGCACCGCGCGGCTGACTTCGCCGCCGCCGCGGTAGATGGTCGCCTTGGCGGCGGTGATGTCCAGCGAGCCCTGGGTGATGCGGACGTTGCCGGTGAGCACGCAGGTGCCGCTGTCGCCGAGGGTGCAGCTGTTGGTGCTCGACAGCAGTTCCATCGGCTGGTTGCGGTCGGACGAGCGCGCGTCCGCGGCGCCGGCGAAGGCGACCAGGAGGGGCAGCAACAGCAGCTCAGCGGGACGACGGGACATAACGGGTGCGGGCCTGGGAAAGGAGGGTGAAGCGCTTGGCGTCGAGTTCGGCCCTGAGGCCCCGACCGGTCATTGTAAGGCCCGGTTCGGTGACGGTCACGGCCAGTTTCGAGGTCGCCAGCTTCTTGTCCGGGAAGACGTTCAGCTCCTCCGTGCGCATCGCCGTCGGATCCTCGCCCGGCGGGCTGTCCAGCCGCACGTCCTCGCGCAAGCGGATGTGGTCGCGCTGCTCGCTGATCCAGCCGCGCCGCGCGCGCACCTGCCAGTACCGGCCGTCCTCGTCGGGCAGCAGGAACAGCGGGGTGGTCAGCTCCATCGTGCGCGCGCCGGGGGTTTCCCGCAGCAGCGGCGCGCGCAGGGTGAACGACTCGGTGCCGTCGTCGTCGAGCGCGATCAGCTCGAAGTCGTGCAGCACGTAGTCCGAGCGGCCGCCGTCGGAAGCGGCCGGTACCGCGCGATCGCGCTGGCGCAGTACCGACCAGCCGGTGACGATGGCGCCGGCGAGCAGCAGCAGGGTCAGGCCGAGGCGCCAGTTCATGCCGTTTCCGCCAGCAGCGCGGCGATCCGGTCCTGGGCGCCGAGCACCAGGTCGCACAGTTCGCGCGCCGCGCCTTCGCCGCCGGCCGCGGCGGTGCGCCAGTGCACGCGCTCGGCGATCCACGGATGCGCGTCGGCCGGCGCCACGGCGAGGCCGGCGGCCTGCAGCACGGCGAGGTCGGCGAGGTCGTCGCCCATGAAGGCGACCGCGTCGAGGCCGATGCCCAGGCGGTCGGCCAGGCCGCGCACGCAGGCCAGCTTGTCGCCGACCGCGATGCAGGCCTCGGCGCCGAGTTCGGCCGCGCGCTGCGCCGCGATGCCGCCGCCGCGGGCGGTGACGAAGGCGGTGGCGATGCCGGCGCGGCGCAGCAGCGCCAGGCCTTGGCCGTCGCGCACGTGGAAGGTCTTCAGTTCGCGGCCCTCGCTGTCGAAGCCGAGGCGGCCGTCGGTGAGGGTGCCGTCCACGTCGAAGCAGGCCAGGCGCACCCGCGCGGCGCGCGAGAGGAGCTCCGGCGTCAGGGCGTGGAGGTGGTCGAGGTGGCGGGGCATGGCGTCCATGTCGGATCCGTCGGGATGCGCGCCGATCAGACGACGCGCGCCCGCAACAGGTCATGAATGTTGAGCGCGCCGACGACCCGGTGGTCGCCGTCGACGACCACCAGCGCGCTGATCTTGTGCGCTTCCATCAGCTGCGCGGCCTCGGCGGCGAGCGCGTCGGAACCGATCGTCTTCGGCGCGCGCGTCATCACGTCGCCGATGGTGGTGGCCCGCATGTCCACGCCGGCGTCGTCCAGGGTGCGGCGCAGGTCGCCGTCGGTGAA
>DASRZN010000296.1:0-3516 GCA_035686325.1 Lysobacteraceae bacterium | reverse complement strand
GAGTCGGCAGCAAACCCGGCCTGCGTCGCGGAGGGCCGTTGCGCCGTCCCGGCGCAGGCCGAGCTCCGGGCCAGACCGCGCTTGCCGTCGTCACATTGCATTCGGCATGCTGCGGTGCAGACCGCTTCCGGAGCAGGCCGTGGCCGACCCCAGGCGCCATTTCTCGATGCTGCGCGAGTTCCAGCTGGCCGACTGGTTCACCCTGGCCAACGCCTTCTGCGGCACCGGCGCGGTCTTCGCCGCGATGCGCTTCCTGCAGGAGGGCGTGGTGCGCGACCTGCTGTGGGGCATGGCGCTGATCCCGCTGGCGTTCGTGTTCGACGCGCTGGACGGGCGGGTGGCGCGCTGGCGGCAGTCGGCCTCCACCCTCGGCCGCGAGCTCGATTCGCTGTCCGACGTGATTTCCTTCGGCGTCGCCCCGGCCGCGCTCGGCTACGCCTGCGGCCTGCAGGGCGGCTGGGACTGGCTGGTGCTGTCCTACTTCGTCGGCTGCGGCGTCAGCCGCCTGGCGCGCTACAACGTCACCGCCGAGCAGCTCTCGGGCGAGAGCGGCAAGGTGAAGTACTTCGAGGGCACGCCGATCCCCACCAGCGTGGTCCTGGTAGGCTTGCTCGCGTGGGCCGCGGCCCGGGGCCGGATCGGCGACGCGCTGTGGTTCGGCGAGTTGCGACTCGGCCCCTGGCAGCTGCATCCGCTGGTGCTGGCTTTCGCCCTGTCGGGCTCGCTGATGATCAGCAAGACGCTGCGGATCCCGAAGCCCTGAGTGCCGGGCGCGGTGGGATACTGCCGACCTACCTGTCGACGCGTCCTGGGGAGGGTCCGATGAACAGCCCACTGCAACGTTCCACCTTCGTCACCGTCCTGGCCTGGATCTTCATCGTGTTGTCCGGCTTCGGCACGTTGATCTCGATCCTGCAGAACATCATGCTCCAGACGATGTTCAGCACGCCGGAGCTTCAGGCCGCAATGCAGGCGCCGCCGCCGCCGGGCACGCCGGCCTTCGCGAGCTTCCTGCTGGCCCACTTCCAGTGGTTCTTCCTGCTGTTCCTCGCCTTTTCGGCGACCACCCTGGCAGCGTCGATCGCGTTGCTGCGGCGGCGCAACTGGGGACGGCTGTTGTTCGTCGGGCTGATGGTGTTCGGGATCCTGTGGAACCTGGGCGGGCTGGCCCTGCAGTTCGCGATGTTCGGTTCCATGCGCCAGCAGTTCCAGGCCGCGCCGGGCGCGCCCGACATGGGGCCGTTCTTCATCGCGATGGCGGTGGCGACCGTGTTGTTCGCCCTCGGCTTCAGCGCGCTGTTCGGATGGATCGCGAAGCGGCTGCTGTCGCCGCAGGTCGCTTCCGAGTTTGCGCGCTGAGCGAAGCGCAGCAGGAGATCGCGATGGAGACCCGGGACGACTTCGATGGGCTGGCGCGCCGCTACTGGCAGGCCTGGGGCGATGCGCTGCGGCACGGCGCGGACGCGGGCGGCATGCCTGGCTGGAACGAGGCGCTGCAGTGGTGGGGCGGGCTGGCGCAGGGCGGCGGCGAGCAGGCCGACGAGGCGGTGCGGCGGGCGTCGGCCGCGGCGCAACCGTGGTTCGGGCAGATGCAGCAGCTCGCGGCCCGCTTCGCCGGAACGGACGCGGGCGCGGCCGACATCGCGGCGGAATGGAAACGACTGCTCGGCGCCAATCCGCTGCCGGAGATGCTGCGCGCGATGCGCGCGCCCGGCCAGCAGGGCGTGGAGGCGTGGCTCGAGCAGGTCCAGCCGTGGCTCGACGCTTGGCGGCGCGAAGCCGACCGCTGGCTGCGGCTGCCGGCCTTCGGCCTGGCCCGCGAGCACCAGGAACGCTGGCAGGCGCTGGCACGCGCGCAGCTCGCGTACCGCGAACGCGAGGACGCCTTCAACCGGCTGCTGCTGCGCGCGGGCGAGCGCGCGTATGCGATCTTCGAGGCAAAACTGGCGGGGCGCGCGGAACCGGGCAAGCAACTGAGCTCCGCACGGGCGCTGTTCGACCTGTGGATCGACGCCGCCGAGGAGGCCTACGCCGAGGTCGCGCTGTCGGAGGACTTCCGCCACGCATGGGGCGCGCTGGTCAACGCGCAGATGCGCCTGCGTGCCGGCGTGCAGAAGGAGGTCGAACTGGCGAGCGGCCTGTTCGGCGTGCCGACGCGGACCGAGATGGACGCGGCGCACCGGAAGATCGCGGAGCTGGAGCGCGAACTGCGGCGGATGCGCGCGGCCGACAATCGCGCCGGCGCGGAACCCGGGCCGGCGCCTCGGCGCGCCGGTGGCAGGACGGCAGCGAAAGCCGCGCGTGCGGCGCCAACGAAGAAGGCCGCGAAAAAACCGGCGACGCGCAAGCCGGCCAAGGAAGCGCCGCGATGACCAGCCCGCTCGATCTCACTCCGGACAAGCTGGCCGAGGAAGCGCTGGCGCTGCAGCGCAAGCTCGGCACCGCGTTCGACACGCTGCGCCAGATCGGGGACGTGCACTACGGCGCGACCGACCGCGAGGAAGTCTGGCGCGACGGCAAGGTCGTGCTGTACCGATTCCGCGGCGAGCACGCGCCCACGGCGAAGGTCCCGCTGCTGATCAGCTACGCGCTGGTCAACCGGCCGTACATGGTGGACCTGCAGGTGGACCGCTCGATCGTGCGCGGCCTGCTCGCGCGCGGCGAGGACGTGTACGTGATCGACTGGGGCTACCCGGACCGCTCCGACCGCTTCCTCACGCTGGAGGACTACATCGAGCGCCTCCTCGGCGGCGCGGTGGACCATCTGCGCGAAGCCTTCGGCCTGGACGCGATCAACCTGCTCGGCATCTGCCAGGGCGGGGCGTTCTCGCTGTGCTACGCGGCGCTGCATCCCGGCAAGGTGCGTAACCTGGTCACCATGGTGACGCCGGTGGACTTCCACGCCGGCGACAACATGCTCTCCAGCTGGACGCGCGAGCTGGACGTGGACCTGTTCGTGGACACGCTCGGCAACGTGCCGGCGGACCTGATGAACTGGTGCTACCTGATGCTCAAGCCGTTCCGCCTGAACCTGCAGAAGTACGTGGGGCTGGTGGACATCCTCGACGACAGGAAAGCGGTCGAGGACTTCCTGCGGATGGAAAAGTGGATCTTCGATTCGCCCGACCTGGCGGGCGAGGCGTTCCGGCAGTTCACGAAGGAGTTCTACCAGGGCAACGGCTTCGTCAACGGCGGGATCACGATCGGCGGTCGCGAGGTGCATCTCGGCCTGGTCGAAATGCCGGTGCTGAACATCTACGCCGAGCAGGATCATTTGGTTCCGCCGGAATCCTCGCGCGCGCTGGAGGCGCTGGTGGGCAGCGACGACTACAGCGAGTTGTCCTTCCGCGGCGGCCACATCGGCATCTACGTCTCCGGCCGCGCGCAGAAGCAGGTGCCCGAGGCAGTCCACGACTGGCTCGCGAAGCGGGCGTGACGCGGCGCGCTGCTAAGCAGCGCATGCGGTCCTTGCCAAAAGCAGCGGGTATCCCGGGCCCGCGCCCGGGAGGCCGGGGG
>DASRZN010000295.1:0-8902 GCA_035686325.1 Lysobacteraceae bacterium | reverse complement strand
CGCGGACGCGCCGGCGCTGGAAAAAACGGACATCGTGCGTCCACGGAGGCGACCGGTAGAATCCTAACCGTCCCCATCGCGCCGTGGAGTGCCATGCGCCCCGTCCCGCCGAACAGGTTCGCCCGTCCGCTGGCCGCGATGCTGGTCGCCGCCGCCTTCGCGCTCGGCGCCGCCGGCTGCGCCAGCGTGTCCGTGCAGGCCCCGGCCGCGGCGCCGCACCAGCCGTCGCCAGCGATCGCGCAGGCGGCCGAACTGGCGCGCCAGGACGCCAGCCTCAGCGGCCAGGCGCGGCAGGACAACGCCGCGCGCATCGCCGCACTGCTGTCCGGCCTCGACGACGCGACCCTGGCACGTGAGGCGGCGGCGCTGCCCGCGGGCGATCCGCTCTACAACTTCGCCGGTCGCGCCCTGCTCGACCGCGGGCTGCCGCTGCCGCGCCCGTTCGACCGCGGCGGCGCCTTCGGCACGGGCACGCGCCCGCCCGCGGATGCCGACGGCTACCGGCCGCCGCTCAAGCTGGCGGTGCTGCTGCCGCTGTCGGGCGACCTCTCGCGCGCCGCGGTGCCGGTGCGCGACGGCCTGCTCGCCGGCTATTACGGCGAGGCGCGGCGGCGCCCGGAGATCGTCTTCTACGACACCGCCGGCACGCCGCTCGGCGCGATCACGGCCTACCAGCGCGCAACCGCCGAAGCGGCCGACCTCGTGCTCGGCCCGCTCGGGCGCGACGAAGTGAGCGCGCTGTTCCGCCAGCCGCTGCCGGTGCCGGTGCTCGCGCTCAACCGCGGCAACGTCGATCCGCCCGACGGCAGCGCGAGCTTCTCGCTGGCGCCGGAGGACGAGGGCGCCGCCGCGGCCGATTTCATCACCAGCCGCGGCGGCAAGCGGGTGCTGGTGCTGCTGGACCTGGACGACGGCATGCGGCGCGCGGTCGGCGCGTTCCGCGAGCAGTTGCAGGCGCGCGGCGGCAGCGTGGTCGCCGCGCTCACCGTCGCCACCCCGCCCGCCGACATGGCCGGCGCGCTGCAGGCCGCGGCACTGGCCCCGGGCGGCGGCATCGACGCGATCTTCCTCGCGGTGAAGCCGGCGCAGGCGCGCGCGCTCGCGCCGCAGCTGTCGCTGGCGGGCCTGGCCGGCAAGCTGCGCGTGGGCACCTCGCAGCTGGCCGCGGGCGGCGACGCCCACCACCTGCTCGACGGCATCGCCTTCCCCAACGAAGCCTGGAACGTGCGCGGCGCGCCCGGCCTGCCCGGTCCCACCGAAGCCGGGACCCTGCTGCCGAGCGCGCGCGGCCCGGCGGCGCGCCTGTTCGCCTTCGGCAACGACGCGTGGCGGCTGGCCGGCCACCTCGAGTTCCTCGCCGCGCATCCAGACGCCAAGCTGCAGGGCGCGACCGGCCTGCTGCGCCTGGACGGATTCGGCAACGTGGTGCGCGCGCCGGCGTGGTCGGGCTGGAACGGCACCAGCGTGGTGCCGATCGCCGATGCCGTCCGCTGAGGCCGCGATCGATCGTCGCGCGCGCGGCGCGCTGGTCGAGGACGCCGCGCGCCGCCACCTGCTCGCGGCGGGCCTGCGCGAGCTTGCGCGCAACGCCAACTACCGCGGCGGCGAACTCGACCTCGTCATGCACGATCCGGCCGCGCGCTGCGTGGTCTTCGTCGAGGTGCGTTATCGCCGCGGCACCGGTTTCGGCGGCGGCGCCGCGTCCGTGGACGCGGCCAAGCGGCGCAAGCTGGTGCGCGCGGCGCAGCTGTTCCTCGTGACCCATCCCAAGCTGCGCGAGGCGGCCTGCCGCTTCGACGTCGTCGAGGCCAGCGGCGATCCGCAGCACCCCACGCTGAACTGGCTGCGCGACGCGTTCCGCGCCGACGACTGCTGAACGCGCCCGCGCGCGATAATCGCGGCATGCCCTTGCCCGCCGCCCTCGCCGCCGAGCTCGCCGCCCTGCTGGGCGACGGCTGGCGCACCGACGCCGCCGCGCGCGAGGCCCACGCGGCCGACGATTCCCGCCGCCAGGCCGTGCCCGACGCGGTCGCGCTGCCGACCACGCGCGAACAGGTCGTCGCGCTGGTCCGCGCCTGCCGCGCGCACCGGATCCCGATCGTCGCGCGCGGCGGCGGCACCGGCACCACCGGCGCGGCGGTGCCGCTCGCCGGCGGCGTGGTGGTGTCGTTCGCCCGCATGGACCGCATCCTCGAGGTACGCGCGGCGGACCGCTGCGTGGTGGTCGAGCCCGGCGTGCGCAACGCCGACCTGCAGCAGGCGCTGGCGCCGCACGGCCTGTTCTGGCCGCCGGATCCTTCGAGCGCGGACAACTGCACGGTCGGCGGCAACCTCGCCACCAATGCCGGCGGCCCGCGCGCGGTGAAGTACGGCGCGACCCGCGACAACGTCCTCGGCCTGGTCGCGGTCACCGGCACCGGCGAACTGGTCCGCTGCGGCGGCGCCTATACCAAGAATTCCAGCGGCTACGACCTGACCCGGCTGGTCGTCGGCAGCGAGGGTACGCTGGCGCTGGTGGTGGAAGCGACCCTGAAGCTGGCGCCGCGCCCGCGCGCGCAGGCCGGGCTGCGCGTGTTCTACCGCGACGCCGCCAGCGCCGCCGCCGCGGTCTCGCGGCTGATGGCGCAGCCGATGGTGCCGGCGATGCTGGAGTTCATCGACCGCACCAGCCTCGCCCTCCTGCGCGCCAACGGCAGCGACGTGCCCGAGGCCGGCGCGATGCTGCTGGTGGAGGCCGATGGCGAAGCTGATGCGTTGCCCGACGCGCTCGCCGCGCTCGCCGCCGCCGCCGACGGCGACGGCCTGCTGGACATGGACGTGGCCCAGGACGGCGCCGCGCGCGATCGCCTGTGGGCGGCGCGACGCGCGCTGTCGCCGGCGCTGCGCACGCTCGCGCCCGGCAAGATCAACGAGGACGTGGTGGTGCCGGTGTCGCGCATCCCGGAGCTGGTCGCGGGCGTGGAGCGCCTGTCCGCCGACTGCGCGCTGCCGATCGTGGTGTTCGGCCACGCCGGCAACGGCAACCTGCACGTCAACCTGATGTACCACCCGGACGACGACGCCGAGACCAAGCGGGCGCGGGACGCGTTGCCGCGGGTGTTCCAGCTCGCGCTGTCGCTGGGCGGCGCGCTGTCAGGCGAGCACGGCATCGGCGTCAGCAAGCGCGCCTTCATGGAACGCGCCTACGACGCACCCACGCTCGCGTTGATGCGCGAGATCAAGCGTGCGTTCGATCCGGACGGCATCCTCAACCCGGGCAAACTGCTGCCCGACGCGCCGTGACGGCGACGAAGCTCGACCGCCTCCTGCGCGAGATCGAAGCCTGCCGGCTGTGCGAGGCGCAGCTGCCGCTGGGGCCGCGCCCGGTCGTGCGCGCGGGCCGCGGCGCGCGCCTGCTGGTCGTCGGCCAGGCGCCCGGCGCCCGCGTGCATGCCAGCGGCGTGCCCTGGGACGACGCCAGCGGCCGACGGCTGCGCGAGTGGCTGGCGCTGGACGCGGACACTTTCTACGACGCGCACCGGGTGGCGATCGTGCCGATGGCGTTCTGCTATCCCGGCAAGGCCGGCTCCGGCGACGCGCCGCCGCGTCCGGAATGCCGCCGCACCTGGCACCCGCGCCTGCTGCCGCTGCTGCCGGACATCGGCCTCACCCTGCTGATCGGCCAGTACGCGCAGGCGCATTTCCTCGGCGACACGCGCAAGGCCTCGCTCACCGCCACCATGCGCGCCTGGCGCGAGTACCTGCCGCGCTACCTGCCGCTGCCGCATCCGAGCCCGCGCAACGTCGCCTGGTTCAAGGCCAACCCATGGTTCGAAGGCGAGGTGCTGCCGGAGCTGCGCGCGCGGGTGGCGGCGTTGCTCGGGCGGGCCTGCGACGCGCAATAGATCACGCCCGCCTCCTCGCCGCGGAGCGGAGCTTGTTCCGCTCTGCGCGATCGCAAGTGCGGTGGGGGACGCGTCGGGTGGGAGAGGTGGGCGGGACCGTATGCGCCATGGATGGCGCATCCGAGCCTCCATGGATGGATTCACGGCGTGTCCTGCCTGCCTCTCCCGCCCGGCGCGCTCGCGCAGCTCTCACGGCCTCGGCTGCCAGAAACAGGAAGCATCGTGGGCCCGCGCCCGGGAGGGCGGGGGTATTGCTTTTCCCCTTAGCAGGACATCCTGTCCTGATGCGGGGCGCGCGCCATCCATGGCGCGCTGACGCAACACCCCCGCCCTCCCGGTCGCTCGGGAAAGATCCTCGCGGCTTGCTGTGGAGCGGAGCTTGCTGCGCTCTACACGGTCCCGATCGTGCTTGGGGCGCGTCGGGTGGGAGAGGTAGGCAGGACCGTATGCGCCATGGATGGCGCATCCGAGCCTCCATGGATGGATTCACGGCGTGTCCTGCCTACCTCTCCCGCCCGGCGCGCTCGCGCGGTATCGCATGCGGCAGGGCGCACCCGGATGCGCGAGCGTGAGACTCACCCCCACCCCAACCCTCCCCCGCACGCGGGGGAGGGAGGTCGTAGAGGCTCAGCGGAAGTGCTCGTAGCCGTGTTGCGGCGGCGACCACGCGCTGCCGTCGGCGCGCAGGGCGCGCACGCCGGTGCCCGGGACGATGCGGCCGATTCGGGTCGCCCGGACGGCGGCGGCCTGCGCGGCGCGCAGCACCTCGTCGCGCCGCGCGGGATCGGCGGCGAAGCACAGCTCGTAGTCGTCGCCGCCGCCGGCCTGCAGCACGTGGCGCGTTTCATCGGTGAACAGCGCGGCCAGCGCGGGCGACGCCGGCAGCGCGGTGAGTTCGATCTCCGCGCCGACGCCGGACGCCGTGCACAGGTGGCCGGCGTCCGCCAGCAGGCCGTCGGACACGTCGATGCATGCGCGCGCCACGCCCGCCAGCCGCGCGCCGAGCACGAGCCGGGGCGCGGGCCGGTCCAGGCGCGCACGCAGCGCCGGTTCGCAGGCACCGCCGGCGCGCCATTGCGACAGCGCGGCGGCGGCGTCGCCCAGGGTGCCGCTGACCCACAGGTCGTCGCCCACGCGCGCGCCGGCGCGACGCAACGCGCGGCCTTCCTCGACCAGGCCGTGCACGGTCACGCCGATGGACAGCGGACCGCGCGTGGTGTCGCCGCCGACGAGGGTGACGCCATGCTCCTCCGCCAGCGCGAGGAAACCGTCGAGGAAGCGGTCGACCCAGGCGGGCTCGCCGCCCGGCAACGACAGCGACAGCGTGCACCATGCCGGCCGCGCGCCCATCGCCGCGAGGTCGGACAGGTTGACCGCCAGCGCCTTCCAGCCGACCGCGTCGGGCGCGGTGTCCTCGGGGAAGTGCACGTCGGCGTTGAGGGTGTCGGCGGCGACTACCAGCAGGGCGTCGGCCGGCACCCGCAGCAGCGCGGCGTCGTCGCCGATGCCGAGCACGACGTCGTCGCGACCGCGGCCGCGGATGCGGGCCTGGATGCGGGCGATCAGGTCGAATTCGGCCATCGCGGCTCCTCCTGCGACGCCCCTTGTAGCGGACGCGGCGTCAACGGCGAGTTCCCCGCCGCACACGATGCCGCGTCAGCGCGCGCGGCCGGCGTTGAATTCGACCGCGCGCCACTCCGCCGCGGCGCGGTCGAGCACGCCGTTGACGTAGGTGTGCCCGTGCTCGGACCCGAAGCGCTTGGTCGAGTCGATCGCCTCGTTGATCACCACCCGGTACGGCACGTCCGGGCGATGCAGCAGTTCGTAGGCGGCGATCCGCAGCGCGGCGCGCTCGATCGCGTCCACCTGGCCGACCTCGCGGTCCAGGTGCGCGGCGAGCGCGGCGTCGAGCGTCGCGTGGTGTTCCAGCACCCCGCGTACGACGTCCTCGAAGTAGGACAGGTCGGCCTGCTCGCGCGCCTGCTCGTGGGCGAACTGCGCGATCACCTGCTGCGTGCTGCCGCCGGAAATCTGCCAGGCGTACACCGCCTGCAGCGCGCGACGGCGCGCGCGCGAGCGCAGCACGGGATCCACGCCATCGGGTCGGCGGCCACGGGTCATGCGAGTGTCTCCAGCAGGTTCGCCATTTCGATCGCCACCAACGCGCACTCCTCGCCCTTGTTGCCGTGCGCCCCGCCGGCGCGCGCCTGCGCGTCGGCCTGGCGCTCGACCGCGAGCACGCCGTTGCAGACCGGCACGCGGTGGTCGAGCGACACCCGCATCAGGCCCTCGGCGCAGCGGTCGGCGACGTGCTCGTAGTGGCGGGTCTCGCCGCGCACCACGCAACCGAGCGCGACGATCGCGGCGTGGCGGCCGGCGGCGGCGACGCGCGCGGCCAGCAGCGGCAGTTCCCAGGCGCCGGGCACGCGCAGCACGTCCACCGCCTCCGCGGCGACGCCGTGGGCGGCGAAGGCGCGGCGCGCGCCGTCGACCAGCGCCTCGGTGATGCGCGGGTTCCAGCGGCTGGCGAGGATGGCGAAGCGCGCGCCGGCGGGGGCGCGCAGGTCGCCTGCGAAGGGGCCGGTGGCGGCCTGCATGCGGGGGTCGGTCATCGGTGGGCCGGGCAGTTTAGCGCGGCGGCCCCTGCCGGCGGCTCTTCGAGGTAGTCGACCACCTCCAGGCCGAAGCCGGCGAGGCCCACCTGGCGGCGCGGCGTGCCGAGCACGCGCAAGCGACCGAGGCCGAGGTCGGCGAGGATCTGCGCGCCGGCGCCGTTGCGCCGCCATTCGGCCAGCGCGCTGCCGCGGCCGCCGCCCGCGGCCTCCGGCTGCGGCGCGCGAATCCGGGCCAGCAGCGCGTCGGCGTCCGCCGGTTCGGACAGCAGCACCAGCGCGCCGCGGCCTTCGCCCGCGATCGCCGCCAGCACGTCGCCGACCGCCGGGCCGAAGTCGGCGCGGCGCCAGTGCAGCGCGTCCGCCAGCGGGTTGAGCATGTGCACGCGCACCAGGGTCGGCGTCGCCGGGTCCGGCTCGCCGCGCAGCAACGCGTGGTGCAGGCCGCGGCCGACCCGGTCGCGGTAGGTGAACAGGCGGAACGGGCCGTGTTCGGTTTCGATCTCGCGTGCGTCCACCCGCTCGATCGTATGTTCGGTGGCGAGCCGGTGCCGGATCAGGTCCTCGATCGAACCGATCTTCAGGCCGTGCTCGCGCGCGAACACCTCCAGCTGCGGCCGCCGCGCCATGCTGCCGTCGGCGTTGAGGATCTCGACCAGCACGCCGGCGGGCTCGAAGCCGGCCAGCATCGCCAGGTCGCTCGCCGCCTCGGTGTGGCCGACGCGGGTCAGCACGCCGCCCGGCTGCGCCATCAGCGGGAAGATGTGGCCGGGCTGGCTGAGGTCGGCGGGCGACGCGTCCGGGCGCACTGCGGTGCGGATGGTGTGCGCGCGGTCGTAGGCGCTGATGCCGGTGGTCACGCCCTCGGCCGCCTCGATCGAGACGGTGAAGTTGGTGCCGTGCGGCGAGGTGTTGTCGCGCACCATCGGCGGCAGGCCGAGCTGGCGGCAGCGTTCTCGCGTGAGCGACAGGCAGACCAGCCCGCGCGCGTGGGTGACCATGAAGTTGACGTCCTGCGGCCGCACCAGTTCGGCCGGCATGATCAGGTCGCCCTCGTTCTCGCGGTCCTCGTCGTCCACGATCACGACCATGCGGCCGGCGCGCAGTTCGTCGAGCAGTTCGGGGATGGTGGCGAAGCTCATGGCCGCGCCTCCTGCGTCGCCAGCAGGCGTTCGACGTAGCGGGCCAGCATGTCCACCTCCAGGTTGACCGGATCGCCCGCGCGGGTCTGCACGAACGCGGTGTGCGCGATCGTGTGCGGCACCAGCGCGACCTCGAAGCCGTCGGCGTCGACCGCGTTCACGGTCAGGCTGACCCCGTCCACGCAGATCGAGCCCTTGTGCGCGACGTAGCGCAGCAGCGGCGCCGGCGCGGCGAAGTGCCAGCGCTGCGCGCGGGCGTCTTCGGCGACCGCGAGCACGCGACCGACGCCGTCGACGTGGCCGCTGACGAGGTGGCCGCCGAGGCGGTCGGTGGGCCGCAGCGCGCGCTCGAGGTTGAGCGCGTGGCCGGGCGGCAGCGCGCCGAGCGTGGTCAGCGCCAGGGTTTCGTTGGAGGCGTCGGCCTCGAAGGAGGTCGCGTCGAAGCCGACCACGGTCAGGCACACGCCGTTGACCGCGATGCTCTCGCCCAGCGAGACATCCGCGAAGGGCAACGTGCCGACCTCGATGCGCAAGCGCGCATCGCCGCCGCGCGGCTCGCGCGCGGCGAGCCGGCCGACGCCTTCGATCAATCCCGTGAACATGCAAGCGTTCTCCCGCGCGTGGCGAAAAAACGTCCCGGACGAAACAGGCATGCGCGCACCATGGGCGCGCGTCGCCGTCTTCTTGCATCCGGACTGTGACCGTCGGCTCCGGACTTCGACCGGATCTGCTGACCTTCCGCGGGGTCGCCCCGCGGAAGCGCTCGCGGGCTCGTGCTCGCGCACCTACCGCCGGTGGGGACTTCCACCCCGCCCTGAAGACGCTGGTTGTGGTGCCGGCGGACCGGCGGCGCGCAGTCTAGCAGGCCGGCGGCGGGCGACCGTCCCGACGCTGGAACGCAGCGTCAGGCGGGCTTGCGCCGCGCGTGCAGGAACAGCGGCCAGCGCAGCGGGCGCGCCGTGGCGGGGTCGCCCCAGGCGGCGGCGAAGGCGTCCGCGTGGGCGGCGACCGGGTCGCGGCCGGTGGCCTCGCGGCAACGCTTGCTGGCCGAGTAGCTGGCGAAGTAGCCGAGCACGCGCGGCAGCGTCCAGTCCACCCGCAGCTCGAAGGCCGGCGCGTCGATCGCCGGGAACGGCCAGTCGAACCCGGCGTAGGCGGCGTCGATCAGCGCGCGCTCGGGCGGCCAGTACGGCAGGATCTCCGCCTGCAACGCCGCGTTCGCGTCCGCCAGCGCCGGCGGCACTTCGATGTCCTGGTAGCCCCA
>DASRZN010000294.1:0-21409 GCA_035686325.1 Lysobacteraceae bacterium | reverse complement strand
TCGCCAGCCCGGCGACGTTGTCCGCCAGCGGACGCAGCGTCGCCGCCATGTCGATCGCCTCGTCCTGGCGCAGCTGGCTGACCACCTCGCGCACGTCGCTGAGCAGCAGCCTGGCCAGGGTGTGGGCCTGGTTGACGTGCTCCTGCGCGCGACCCTCGACCAGGTGCCCGGCGACCTCGAGGTTGAGGCTGAGCGCGGTCAGGTGGTGGCCGAGCAGGTCGTGCAGCTCGCGCGAGATGCGGGTGCGCTCGTTGATGCGCGCGCTCTCGGCGAGCAGCGCCCGGGTCGCGCGCAACTCGGCGTTGAGCCGGCGCTGCTCCTCGCGCGCCTGCGCCTGCTGGCGCGCGACCAGGCTGGTGACGAACACGAAGCCGGAGAAGCCCGCGTACAGCAGCGACTGCATCAGCGCTTCCAGCAGCGGGAAATGGAAGGCGCGCACGAACACCGGCACCACCGCCAGCTGGCCGGTCACCAGCCAGGCCACCCCGAGCGGCAGCGGCAGCAGCCACGGCAACACGCAGGCCGCCACCATCAGCAGCACGCTGCCGAGGCCGCTCTCGTTGTAGTAGCTCACCCCGATCGCGGCCAGGGTCAGGACCAGCAACAGGCCGAAATCGCCGACCGTGCGTGGCCGCACCCCCAGCCCGCGGGTGAGCCAGGCGTAGCTGAGGCCGAACGCGGCGTAGGAGAGCCAGCCCTCCCAGGCCATCGGCTGCAGCGCCATCTGGTCGTCGCCGGTCGCGGAGATCGGCACCAGCCACGAATACAGCAGCGGCAGGCCGACCACCGCCCAGGTGAACAGGCCGGCGTAGCGCAGCAGGCGGGTGTGGCTGAGGCGCGCGAACATGCCGCATCTTAGGCACAAGCCCGCGCCCGGTGGGCACGCCGGAAGTCATGGCGGCGCCCCCGCGCGGCGCGCGTGGCCTGCCACGGCCGGCATGAACCCCGCCCCGCGTTGCCGCGCGTGACGCTCCCCGGCGGTCGCCCCACCCGCGCGCGCGTGCGATAATTCGCGTTCGGGGACGCGGCGCGCGGCGCGCCTGCCGTCGGCCAGCAATACCGGGAGTCGGGAATGTCGATCGCCATCCGCGACGTGCGCGAGCACGAGCTGGATTCCGTCCTTGCCCTCAACAACGCCGCCGGTCCCGGCATCCTCCCGCTCGACGCCGCCCGGGTCCGCCGGTTCCACGAAGAAGCCGAATATTTCCGGGTGGCCGAGCGCGACGGCGCGCTGGCCGGCTTCCTGGTCGGCTTCGGCGGCGACAGCCGCCACGACAGCGACAACTTCCGCTGGTTCCGCGAGCGCTGCCCGCACTTCTTCTACATCGACCGGATCGCGGTCGCCAGCCGCCGCCGCGGCGGCGGCGTCGGCCGCGCGTTCTACGCCGACGTCCAGAGCTACGCCGAGCTGCGCTACCCGCATTTGGCCTGCGAGGTCTTCCTCGAGCCCGGCACCGATCCCGCGCTGCTGTTCCACGGCAGCTTCGGCTTCCGCGAGGTCGGCCAGCACGTGATGCCGGGCACCGGCCTGCGCGCGGCGATGCTGATGAAGGAGCTCTGCAGCTATCCGTGGGTGCGCGAGACCTACGGCGCCCGGCTGCCGGACGCGCCGTGGATCGTGCAGCCGCGCACCCCGGCGGCCTTCGACCAGCGCGCGACGGGCACCTGACATGGCCGCGAACGCCTTCGACTACGAGCAGGCCGGCGAGCTGAAGATCGGCCAGGTCGGCATCGCCAACCTGCGGGTGCGCACCCTCGACGTCGGCAAGCTGGCGGCGGAAATGCGCGAGCGGGTCGCGCGCGCGCCCAAGCTGTTCGAGCGCGCCGCGGTGATCGTCGACTTCGGCGCCCTGCCGGGGACCCCGGACGTGGCCACCGCGCGCGCCCTGGTCGAGGCCCTGCGCGAGGCCGGCGTGCTGCCGGTCGCGCTGGCCTACGGCAGCAGCGACAACGAGCAGTTGGCGATCGCCCTCGGCCTGCCGCTGCTGGCCAAGTTCCGCGCCCAGTACGAGCCCGCGGCCGGTGGCGCCGCGCCCGCGCCGGCCCAGGCCCCCGCGCGGCGCGAACCGGAACCGAAGGCCGCGCCCCCGGCCCCCGCCCGCGGCGCCGGCGAGCCCGGCCTGGTCCAGGCCGCGCCGGTGCGCTCGGGCCAGCAGGTGTACGCCGAGCAGCGCGACCTGACCGTGCTGGCCACGGTCGGCGCCGGCGCGGAGGTCATCGCCGACGGCTCGATCCACATCTACGGCGCCCTGCGCGGGCGCGCGCTGGCCGGGGCCCAGGGCTTCGAGCAGGCGCGCATCTTCTGTCGCGAGTTCCACGCCGAGCTGGTCGCGATCGCCGGCCACTACAAGGTGCTCGACGACATGCCGGCGGAGATGCGCGGCAAGCCGGTGCAGATCTGGCTGGAACGGGGCCAGCTGAACATCGCGGCGCTGGATTGAACGGCGCCGGCCGCCACAGACGGCGGCCGGACCGGTAGCATGCGGCCCCATATGCCGCGCAGTCGGCACCACGCACGGCGGCGCGCGCGCCAACAGGCAACGGGAGAAGTGCTTTGGCTGAAATCATCGTGGTCACCTCGGGCAAGGGCGGCGTCGGCAAGACCACCTCCAGCGCCAGCATCGCCAGCGGCCTGGCCCGGCGCGGCAAGAAAGTGGCGGTGATCGACTTCGACGTCGGCCTGCGCAACCTCGACCTGATCATGGGTTGCGAGCGGCGCGTGGTGTACGACTTCGTCAACGTGATCCACGGCGAGGCTTCGTTGAAGCAGGCGCTGATCAAGGACAAGCGGTTCGACAACCTGTTCGTGCTGGCCGCTTCGCAGACCCGCGACAAGGACGCGCTGACCAAGGAAGGCGTGGAGAAGGTGCTCAAGGAAATCGCCGACGACGGCTTCGACTACATCGTCTGCGACTCCCCCGCCGGCATCGAGAAGGGCGCGTTCCTGGCCATGTACTTCGCCGACCAGGCGGTGGTGGTGGTGAACCCGGAAGTGTCCTCGGTGCGCGACTCCGACCGCATCCTCGGCCTGCTCGCCAGCAAGACCCGCAAGGCCGAGGCCGGCGAGCGCGTGCGCGAGCACCTGCTGTTGACCCGCTACAGCCCGTCGCGGGTGGAAAGCGGGGAAATGCTGTCGATCACCGACGTCGAGGAAGTGCTCGGCCTGAAGACGATCGGGGTGATCCCGGAATCGGGCGACGTGCTCAACGCTTCCAACAAGGGCGAGCCGGTGATCCTGGACATGGAGTCGCAGGCCGGCCAGGCCTACGACGACGCGGTCGCGCGGCTGATCGGCGAGGAACGGCCGATGCGCTTCACCCAGCTGGAGAAGAAGGGATTCTTCAGCAAGCTGTTCGGGGGTTGAGGCATGGGCATGTTCGATTTCCTCAAGGCCAAGAAGAACACGGCCTCGATCGCCAAGGACCGCCTGCGCATCATCATCGCGCAGGAGCGCAGCACGCTCGGCGGCCCGGACTACCTGCCGCTGCTGCGGCGCGAGCTGCTCGAGGTCATCCGCAAGTACGTCAACGTGGACGCCGAGGCGGTCAAGGTCGACGTGGTCAAGGACGGCGACCAGGAAGTGCTGGACATCTCGGTGTCGCTGCCGGAGCGCGCGTCGGCCTGAGGCCGGCGGTTGGCCCGCCCCCGCGCGGGCCGACCGATCGTCGCGATGAAGCCGTTGCAATGAACCAGCCCGCGACCGCCGCCGCGCCCGGCGCGGACACCGGCGTCGTGCTGCTGCTCGCCGACGTCGCCTTCGCCGACGTCGCCGCCCTGCTCGCCCGCTACGGCCTCGCGCTGGAGCGCGTCGCCGACGGCGCGCCGATCCCCGGCAGCTACTGGGGCGCGCCGGAAGCGGGCTTGGTCGGCGCCACCGTGCACGCGCGCGCCGACACCCCGGTGCATTCGCTGCTGCACGAGGCCGCCCACCTGATCGTGCTGCCGCCGGCACGGCGCGCGCTGGTGCACACCGACGCCACCGACTCGGTCGAGGAAGAGGACGCGGTGTGCGTGCTGCAGGCCCTGCTCGGCGACGCCCTGCCCGGCGTCGGCGCCGCCCGCGTGCTCGCCGACATGGACGCCTGGGGCTACACCTTCCGGCTCGGCTCGGCGCGCGCCTACGTGGAGCACGACGCCGACGCGGCGTGGGCGTGGCTGCAGCGCGCCGGGCTGGTCACGGCGCAACGCCGGCTGGCTTGAGCGCCGGCTCGACCACCGGAACTTGCGCCGCCCCGCGTCGGCGCACTAGCCTGCGGGTCCCGTTCAGGAGCGCCGTGCGCGCTGCGGAGAAGTCCTCGTGCAAACCCGTCACGCCCTGCTCGCGGTCGCGCTCGCCGCCGCCCTGCTTCCGCTCGCCGCCTGCAAGCGCAGCCCGTCGCCGGAGACCGGCACGACCGGCGCGCAGCAAGTGCCCGCCGACGAGAACGCCGACCAGTTCGTGGCCCGGGTCAACCGCGAGATCCGCGAGATCACGCCCGAGCTCACCTCGGCGCAATGGCTGTCGGCGACCTACATCAACGGCGACAGCGAGACGGTCGCGGCCAAGGCCAACGAGCGCTGGCTGGGCCGCCTCAACGGCTGGATCGAGCAGGCGCGCCGTTTCGAGGGCAAGCCGATGTCGCCGCAGACCGCGCGCGCGATCATGCTGCTCAAGCAGATGACGGCGATGCCGGCGCCGAAGGACCCGGCCAAGCTCGCCGAGCTCGCGCGCATCGCGACCAAGCTCGAGGGCATGTACGGCGCCGGCACCTACTGCAAGGAGGTCGACGGCAAGCAGCAGTGCCGCCAGCTCGGCGAGCTCGAGGACGTGCTGCGCACCAGCCGCGACTACGACGAGCAGCTCGACGCCTGGCGCGGCTGGCACGCGGTCGGCGCCCCGATGCGCGAGGATTACGTGCGCTTCGTCGCACTGGTCAACCAGGGCGCCAAGGAGATGGGCTTCGCCGACGCCGGCGAGGCCTGGCGCGCCGGCTACGACATGCCGCCGGCGCAGTTCGCGGCCGAGACCGACCGCCTGTGGAACCAGGTCAAGCCGCTGTACGAGCAGCTGCACTGCTACGCGCGCACCCGCCTGGACGCGAAGTACGGCCAGGACAAGGGCGAGGTCGCCGGGCGCATGCTGCCCGCGCACCTGATGGGCAACATGTGGCAGCAGGACTGGAGCAACCTGTGGGACATGCTGCAGCCCTACCCCGGGGCCGGCAGCCTGGACATCACCGGCGCGCTGCAGGCGCAGTACCGCGCCGCCTACAGCCGCGAGCTCGGCAAGCGCGCCGGCGCGCCTTCGCCGGCCGAACTGGTCGAGATCGACCGCGCCGCGCAGCTCGCCACCGCCAAGCAGATGGCCGCGCGCGCGGAGGACTTCTACGTTTCGCTTGGCATGCCCAAGCTGCCGGCGACCTACTGGGAGCGCAGCCAGTTCATCAAGCCGCGCGATCGCGACGTGGTCTGCCATGCCAGCGCCTGGCCGATGGACACCGAGGGCGAGGACGTGCGCACCAAGATGTGCATGAAGCCCAGCGAGGAGGACTTCACCACCATCTACCACGAGCTCGGCCACGTCTATTACTACCTCGCCTACGCCAAGCAGCCGCCGATCTTCCAGCAGGGCGCGCACGACGGTTTCCACGAGGCGATCGGCGACACCATCGTGCTGTCGATGACGCCGAAGTACCTGGGCTCGATCGGCCTGGTCGACAACCCGGACCAGTCGCACGAGGCGCTGATCAACGCGCAGATGCGGATGGCGCTGGCCAACGTGGCGTTCCTGCCGTTCGGCCTGATGATCGACCGCTGGCGCTGGGGCGTGTTCGACGGCTCGATCACCCCGGACCAGTACAACCAGGCATGGTGGGACCTGAAGGCGAAGTACCAGGGCGTGGCGCCGGTGCAGGCGCGCGGCGAGGAGAACTTCGACCCGGGCGCGAAGTACCACGTGCCGGGCAACACGCCGTACACGCGCTACTTCCTGGCCAAGATCCTGCAGTTCCAGTTCTACAAGTCGCTGTGCGACGCGTCCGGCTACAAGGGCCCGCTGTACGAGTGCAGTTTCTACGGCGACAAGGCGGCCGGGCAGAAGTACCTGGCGATGCTGTCGCGCGGCGCCAGCCAGCCGTGGCAGGACACGCTGAAGGAGCTGTCCGGCAGCGGCAGGATGGAAGCGTCCGCCCTGATCGAGTACTTCGCCCCGCTGCAGGCGTGGCTCAAGCAGCAGAACGAAGGCCAGACCTGCGGCTGGCAGGCGCAGCCGCCGGCGGCGCCGTCCGCGTCGCCCGCCGCGGCGGAATGATGCGCGCCTGGCGCTCCTCTCCCGCGCGCGGGAGGGGAGCCCGGTTTCCGTAGAGCGGCGCCTGCTCCGCTGACGTGTTGTCACCGCAGCGGAGCAAGCTCCGCTCGGCAGCGCCGCTCGCTAGCGCACGATCCGCGGTCGCCGCGGGCCGCCCTTGCCGAACGGCGGCTGCCCGCGCCAGTAGCGGATCAGCAGCCAGCCGAACAGCATCCCGCCCAGGTGCGCGAAATGCGCCACGCCCGGCTGCAGCCCGGTCGCGCCGAGCAGCAGCTCGATCGCGCCGTACACGATCACCAGCGTGCGCGCCTTCATCGGGATCGGCGGGATCAGCAGCATCACCCGCTGGTGCGGGAACAGCATGCCGTAGGCGAGCAGCAGGCCGAACACGCCGCCGGACGCGCCCACGGTCGGGTACACGCCGCCCTGCGACGCCGCCCACGAGGCCACCGCCAGCTGGCACAGCCCGGCGCCGACTACGCAGGTGAAGTAGTACGCGGCGTAGCGACGATCGCCCCAGGTGTATTCGAGCGGCGCGCCGAACATCGCCAGCGCCAGCATGTTGAACGCCACGTGCGCGAGGTTGCCGTGCAGGAAGGCGTAAGTCACCAGCTGCCACGGCAGGAACGACGGCGCGCCGCCGAGCGCCATGCCGTTGTCGAGCGGCCACAGCATGAACGCCACGAAGCGGCCGTCGCCGAGCAGCGACTGCAGCAGGAACACCACGCCGTTGGCGATCAGCAGCGCCTTGGTGACGGGAGGAAGGCGGGGGAACATCGGCATCCGGCGCGGCGGGAAAGGCCGCACATGATAAGCGCAGCGCCCACTCCGCCCGGATGACGCCGCCTGCACACTGCATCCCGCGGGCGGGATCGGCCTTCCCGCCTCATTCCGCGCCGGGCAGGCCCCACAGCGCCGCGTCCAGGTCCAGCGGCGCCTTCGCCAGCTTCACCCGGCCGTTCGCCACCGCCACGCCCTCCGCGCGCAGCCGCCGCGCCTGTTCGCGGAAGCCCTGCGAGCCGGCGGGAAACGCGATGCGCCCATCCGAGCGCAGCACGCGGTGCCAGGGCAGCGCCGGATCCTCGTTCTCCGCCAGCACCCGCGCCGCCAGCCGCGCGCGGCCGGGCAGGCCCGCGCGCCGCGCGACCTCGCCGTAGCCGGCGACCTTGCCGCGCGGGATCGCCCGCACCACCGCGAGGATGCGCTCGCGCGCCGCTTCTCCGGACACCCTGCCTCCACAGACACCATGGCCTTGGCGGGCTAGGATAACGGCCCCGCAGCCGGCGCCAGCACCATGCAGAACTTCGAGCAGATCCGCAGCCACCTGGTCGCGAGCGACTTCAACGTCACCATGCAGGAGCCGTTCGTGCTGTGCGTGGAGCTGTCGCTGGAGAACGGCAGTCGCCACCAGTCGATCTTCCTGTCGGAGATCGAGGACGACGACAAACGCTGCTACCTGCGGGTGAGCACCGCGGTCGCGCCGACCACCGGCATCGACTGCAAGCGCGCGCTCGGCTTCAACTGGGAAAGCCGCGTGGGCTACCTCGCGATCGGCGACCTCGACGGCGTGCCCTACCTGCAGCTGTGCGAGAACCGGCCCTACGACGCCCTGACGCCCGCCGAAGTCGACCGCCTGGTGCTGGAGATCGGCGGCATGGGCGACCGCATGGAGCGCGAGCTCTCGGCGGGGGGCGACCTGCTCTAGCTACATCCGGTCGGTCGGCTCCAGCGCGGCCGCGCGCGGCGACGGCGCGGGCACGCGATCGCTCACGCGCAGCTCCCAGCGCCAGAAGCCCCACGCGACGAACGCGAAAGCGGCAGCGCCCAGCGCCAGGTGCATCGGCCGCTGGCTGAGCAGCGGCGACAGCACGCCGGCGATCACCGCATTCGACACCAGGCCGGTGAAGGCCTGCAGCGACGACGCGCTGCCGCGCTGGCGCGGGTACATGTCGAGGATCGCCAGGGTCAGGATCGGGAACACCAGCGCTATGCCGAACGCGTTGAGGCTGATCGGCAGCACCGCCCACGGCCACTGCGGCACCGGCACCAGCGCGTTGTAGGCGACGTTGACGGCGACCGCGACGCCGCAGCAGGCGAAGCCGAGCGCCGCCAGCCGCCGCCCGCTGACCCGGCCCGCGGTGCGCCCGGACAGGAACGCGCCCAGCATCATCCCGCCGATCATCGGTACGAAGAACAGCGCGAACTGGTCCTCGCGCAGGTGCTGCCCGCGCCAGCGCATCAGCTCCAACACGAAGGCCGGCGCCGAGGCGATGTACAGGAACAGCGCGCCGAAGTTGAAGGTGCCCGCCGCGGCCAGGCGCTGGAAGCGCGGGTTGACGAAGATCGCCGCGTAATCGCGCAACATCGCCTTCGGGTGCGGCTGCAGGCGTGCTTCGCGCGGATGCGTTTCCGGCAAGGCGAAGAACGTCGCCAGCCACAGCGCGACCGAGAACGCGACCAGGAACCAGAAGATGGTCGGCCAACGGCTCCAGCCGAGGATCCAGCCGCCGATGATCGGCGCGATCGCCGGCGCGATGCCGAAGATCATCGAGACCTGGCTCATCAGCCGCTGCGCGTCGTCGCCGTGCAGCACGTCGCGGATCACCGCGCGGCCGACGATCAGGCCGACGCCTGCACTGAGCCCCTGCAGCGCGCGGAAGGCGAGCAGGGTCGGCAGGTCGGGCGCGAGCGCGCAGCCGGCCGAGGCCAGCGCGAACACCGCCAGCCCGCCGAGGATCACCCGCCGCCGCCCGATCGCGTCCGACAGCGGCCCGTGCACCACGCTCATCAGCGCGTAGGCGATCAGGTACACGCTGATCGTCTGCTGCATCGCCACCTTGTCGGCGCCGAGCTGCGCGCCGATCTGCGGGAAAGCCGGGAAGATCGTGTCGATCGAGAACGGGCCGAACATCGCCAGCCCGCCCAGCAGCAGGGCGAGGCGGCGCAGGGAAAAGCGGGGCGTGGCAGCGGCGCGGTCGGGCATGGGGGTCGTCAGGAGGGTCGGCGTCGGGGCTGTGCCCGGTTCCGGGAGGACGGCAGGCATGCGCCTGCCGCCAGGCGGCGATCAGCCGGCCGGCACGCCGTCGGGCGGTCCCTTGAGCTCGACGAGGTTGCCTTCCGGGTCGTACAGGTACTGCGACGGGCCTTCGCCCTCGGCACCGTAGCGCGCGCCGAACTCGCCGACCCGCACGCCGTGCGCGGCCAGGTGGCCGAGGATCGCGTCGCGGTCGAAGGGCTCCACCCGCAGGCACAGGTGGTCCATGTTGCGACCCTCCACGCCCGGCGCGGCGCCGCCCATGCGGCCGAGCTTGCCGGCGACGTCCACGAGGTCGATCAGCGAGCGGCCGGCGCGCAGCTGGAGCAGGCCGATCGCGTCCTGGCGGCGCTCCTCGGCGCAGCCCAGCACGTCGCGGTAGAAGGCCTGCATCGCGGGCACGTCGCGCACGCGCAGCACCACGTGGTCGATCTGCGCGACGACGAAGGGGCGCATGGCGGGCTCCGGGCGGGCGGCATAGGGTAAGGCGCCGGGACGGCGCGCGCACCGTGTCCTGCGCAAAGGCCGGGCCGCCGTCGGAAACTGCCTGAATCCGCCCCGCGCGCGGGCGCTGGCGCACGCCCGCGCGGGCTATAATCGCCCCGCAACGGTGGGAGAAGCGGGCTTGCCCGCTGCCGAAGGCGCAAACCGCCCGGAATCGCTCAGGCCCACACACCGCCGTCGCGAACACACTCTGGAGAGACCGGCCTGCCCCCGCGGCACGCGCCGGCGCCGAAGGGGCAAGAAGCGCGCACCCTCCCCCGGCGCTTCCAAACTCTCAGGCAAAAGGACAGAGGGGCGCTCCGCCTTTTTCCACGCCCGCCCCGGACGCCACGCCCCATGAGCACTGCCCCCGCCGCCCGCACGCCCGCCCTGCGCGTGCTCGAAGACCACGACGCCTTCCTGCAGCGCCACATCGGCCCGAACGAGGCCGAGGTCGCGCACATGCTGCAGTTGCTGGGCTACGACTCGCTCGACGCGCTGACCGACGCGATCGTGCCGGCGAAGATCAAGTCCGCGGCGCCGCTGGCGCTGCCCGCGCCGGTGACCGAGGTCGAGGCGCTGGCCAAGATCCGCGCGATCGCGGCGAAGAACCGGGTCTTCCGCAGCTTCATCGGCCAGGGTTATTACGGCACCCACGTGCCCAACGTCATCCTGCGCAACATCCTCGAGAACCCCGCCTGGTACACCGCGTACACGCCCTACCAGGCCGAGATCTCGCAGGGCCGGATGGAGGCGCTGATCAACTTCCAGACGATGTGCGCCGACCTCACCGGCATGGAGATCGCGAACGCCTCGCTGCTCGACGAGGCGACCGCCGCGGCCGAGGCGATGACCCTGGCCAGGCGCTCGGCGAAGTCGAAGTCGAACGTCTTCTTCGTCTCCTCCGGCGTGCACCCGCAGACGCTGGAGGTGCTGCGCACGCGCGCCGAGCCGCTCGGCATCGAGCTGGTGGTCGGCAGCGACGCGCAGGCCGCCGAGACCGACGGCTTCGGCGTGCTGCTGCAGTACCCGGACACCTTCGGCGCGGTCCATGACTACCGCGCGCTGGCCGAGGTCGTGCACGCGCGCGGCGGCCTGGTCGCGGTCGCCACCGACCTGCTCGCGCTGACCCTCATCGCCGCGCCCGGCGAGTGGGGCGCGGACATCGTGGTCGGCAATACCCAGCGCTTCGGCGTGCCGTTCGGCTTCGGCGGCCCGCACGCCGCGTTCATGGCCTGCCGCGACGCCTACAAGCGCTCGATGCCCGGCCGCCTGATCGGCGTGTCGGTGGACGAGGAAGGCAAGCCCGCCTACCGCCTGACCCTGCAGACCCGCGAGCAGCACATCCGCCGCGAGAAGGCGACCAGCAACATCTGCACCGCGCAGGTGCTGCTGGCGGTGATGGCCTCGATGTACGCCGTCTACCACGGCCCGGAAGGCCTGACGAAGATCGCGCGACGGGTGCATCGCTACGCGGCGCTGCTCGCCGCCGCGCTGCGCCAGGCCGGCGTCGCGGTCGGCGGCGATTTCTTCGACACCCTGCTCGTGACGGGCGTCGATGCCGCGGCGATCCACGGCAAGGCCCGCGCCGCCGGCATCAACCTGCGCGCGATCGACGGCACCAGCGTCGGCATCAGCCTCGACGAGACCACCACCCGCGCCGACGTCGCCGCCCTCGCCGGCCTGTTCGGCGCGGACGCCGGCGACCTCGACGCGCTGGACGCCGCCACCGCGGACGCGCTCCCACAGGCGCTGCTGCGCGGCACGCCCTTCCTCACCCACCCGGTGTTCAACACCCACCACAGCGAGCACGAGCTGCTGCGCTACATGCGCGCGCTGGCCGACAAGGACCTGGCGATGGATCGCACCATGATCCCGCTGGGCTCGTGCACGATGAAGCTCAACGCGACCGCCGAGATGATCCCGATCACCTGGCCCGAGTTCGCGAACATCCACCCGCTGGCGCCGGCCGAACAGGCGCAGGGCTACCAGGAACTGATCGCCGGCCTGGAGAAGATGCTGGTCGAATGCACCGGCTATGACGCGGTCAGCCTGCAGCCCAACTCCGGCGCGCAGGGCGAATACGCCGGCCTGCTCGCGATCCGCGCCTACCACCGTTCGCGCGGCGAGGGCCACCGCGACATCTGCCTGATCCCGGAATCCGCGCACGGCACCAACCCGGCCTCCGCGCAGCTGTGCGGCATGAAGGTCGTGGTGACCAGGTGCGACGCCAACGGCAACGTGGACGTCGACGACATCCGCCGCAACGCCGAGAAGTACGGCGACAAGCTGGCGGCGATCATGCTGACCTACCCATCCACCCACGGCGTGTTCGAGGAGGACGTGGTCGCGATCTGCGACATCGTCCACCAGCACGGCGGCCAGGTGTACACCGACGGCGCCAACATGAACGCGCTGGTCGGCGTGGCCAAGCCCGGCAAGTGGGGCTCGGACGTCTCGCACCTCAACCTGCACAAGACCTTCTGCATCCCGCACGGCGGCGGCGGCCCCGGCGTCGGGCCCTGCGCGGTCCGCGCCCACCTGGCGCCGTTCCTGCCCAAGGCGTTCGGCGACGAGGGCCCGCGCACGCCGGGCAACGGCGGCGGCGCGATGGTGTCGGCGGCGAGCTTCGGCAGCGCGAGCATCCTGCCGATCAGCTGGATGTACATCACCATGATGGGCGCCGAAGGCCTGCGCCGCGCGACCCAGGTCGCGCTGCTCAACGCCAACTACATCGCGAAGAAGCTGGCCCCGCACTACGAGACGCTCTACACCGGCCGCAACGGCCTGGTCGCGCACGAGTGCATCCTCGACCTGCGCCCGCTCAAGGACGCCACCGGCGTGTCCGCCGAGGACGTCGCCAAGCGCCTGATCGACTTCGGCTTCCACGCGCCGACCCTGAGCTTCCCGGTCGCCGGCACCCTGATGGTGGAACCGACCGAGTCCGAGTCGCTGCACGAGCTGGACCGCTTCTGCGACGCGATGATCCAGATCCGCGACGAGATCCGCGCGATCGAGGACGGCCGGCTCGACCGCGAGGACAACCCGCTCAAGCACGCACCGCACACCGCGACCCAGGTGGCGGCCAGCGAGTGGAAGCACGCCTACCCGCGCGAGCTCGCCGCCTTCCCGCTGCCGTCGCTCAAGCAGCAGAAGTACTGGCCGCCGGTGGCGCGCGTGGACAACGTCTACGGCGACAAGAACGTGTTCTGCAGCTGCGTGCCGATCAACGACTTCAAGGACGAGATCGAGGCCTTCAGCGAGCCGAACGTCTCCTGACCGTCAGCCCACGACGGCGTCGGACGCATCCGCCGCCGTCGCGCGCGCCGCGCGCGGTTCCTGCGCAGTGCGCCCCTTCGGCAGCGCCTGCGCCAGCAACGCGCAGCCCGCCAGCGTCCACACGATCATCGCGCCGCTCGGCAGGTCGAGCAGCGCCGACAACGCCAGGCCGCTGACGTAGCCGAGCGCGCCGATCGCGTAGGCGAGCGCCAGCCGCCCGCGGCCACGCATCGCCGCGGTCGCCAGCGCCGGCACGATCAGGCTCGCGAACACCAGGTACACGCCGACCAGCTGCACCGAGGCGGTGATCGCCAGCGCGAACAGGCCGTAGAACCAGGCGCCGGCGAGCGTGCCGCGCTTCCACGCCAGCACGCCGAGCAGCACCGCCGACAGCACCGCGGCCGGGATCAGCTGCTGGTAGCTCACCCACAGGATCTGCCCGACCAGCAGGTCCTTGAGGTGCTCGCCGCCCTGCGGGTTGTTGGCGAGCAGCAGCAGCCCGCCGGTCGCCGCCAGCACGAACAGGGTGCCGATCAGCGGCTCCTGGTACCGCGGCCAGCGCCGGTCCGTCCAGGCCAGCAGGCCCGCGCCGAGCAGCGCCGCTGCCGCGGCGGCGAGCTGCACCGCGACGCCGTGTTCGCCCACCCCGAAGTACTGGGCGAGGATCACGCCGAGCCCGGCGATCTGCGCGATCGCGAGGTCGATGAAGATGATGCCGCGCGCCAGCACCTGCTTGCCCAGCGGGACGTGGGTGGACAGCACGACCAGCCCCGCCGCGCATGCCGGGCCGAGGATGGCGAGGTCGAGGCCTTCCCAGTTCAGCGTCACTTGCGCGCTCCGAGCAGCTTCGCGATCGAGGAGTCGAACAGGCCGAACAGGTCCTTCGCCTGCGGGTCGCCGCCGACCGTGTACGGCAGCGTCACCGCCGGCACGCCGGTGCGCTCGCTCAGCCAGTCGGCCGGCTTCTTGTCCTGGTAGGCGGCGCGCACGATCGCCAGGGTGTCGTTCGCCTTGGTGGTGCCGATCAGGGCCGCGAGGTGGCCCGACGTCGGCGGCACGCCCGGCTTGGGTTCGAGCGCGCCGATCTCCTGGATGCCGAGCCAGTCCCACAGATAGACCCAGCTGATGTGGTGGACGACGACCTTGCGCCCCCGCAGCGGCGCGGCCTCGGCCTTCCACTTCGCCATCGCGGCCAGCCAGCGCTTCTCGAAATCGGCGCCGCGCGACTTGTAGGTCGCGGCGTTGGCGGGATCGAGCTCGACCAGGCGGTCGTCCAGCCGGCGCGCGACGATCAGCACGCGACGCGGATCCAGGTGCACGTGCGGATTGCCGTCGGGATGCACGTCGCCGTGCGCGCGATCGAGCGCGGTCGGCTTCTCCAGCGTCTTCACCTGCGCCGCCGCCATGAACGAACCCGCGCCCGACGCGACCTTGGTGTTGCCCGACTGCCGGATCAGCTGCGGCAGCCAGCCGACCTCCAGCTGCGCGCCGGTGCAGACCGCGAGGTCGGCCGCGCGCACCTTCGCGATCAGGCTGGGCTTGGCCTCGATCACGTGCACGTCCTGCAGCGCGGAGGTCGCCACGTCCACGTCGATCGCGTCGCCGCCCAGCTCGTGCAGCAGCGAGCCCCACTCCGGCTCGCAGGCGAACACGCGCAGCTTGGCCTGCGCGGGGGTGGCGACGAGCGCGCCGAGCAGCAGCGCGGAAATCGCGAGGAACGGTTTCATCGAACCCTCCTAGAACTTGTGCGCGCCGTGCGCGCCGAGGCTGGTCTGGTATTGCACGGTGACGGCGTTGTCGCTGTCTTCCGCGTTCGGCTTGTCGTGGCTGAGCTGCAGGCGCACCAGGCTGAACTCGCTGTTGCGCCAGGTCAGTTCGGCGGTGTGCCGGTACGGATCGAAGTCGCTCGCGAACGGCCCCGCGTCGTCCGCCCACAGGCGGTCGTAGCGGTAGCCGACGTCCCAGGTGCGGCTGAGGCGGTACACGCCTTCCAGGTAGGCGCCGCGACGCTGGCCGCTCCAGAAGGCGGTGACGCCCGGGTCGTCCGGATCCGCGTACACCCCGTCGCGGTCGTCGAGGAAGAACTCGCCGCGCAAGGTGATGCCGCCGTCCTTGAAGTTGCCCTGCGGCGCCCATTTCCAGGTCGCATCGGCGACATAGAGGGTAGCGTCGCCGCTGAAGCCATCCTCGCTGCCGTCGGCGCGGGTCTTCAGCATCGACACGCCGGCCAGCCACTCGTTTTCCGCGCCGGCATCGCCGCCGATGTGCGCGAACAGCGTGCGCGTGCCCACGCCGTCGTGCTGCGCGCCGCCGCTCGGGAAGTTCTGCCCGCGCAGCAGCTCGCCGCCGAGCTCGAGGTACAGCGCCGTCGGCGCGACCCAGCGCAGCTGAACACCATCGTCGCCGTACTGGCCGCCGAGGAAGGCCTGGTAGGCCAGCGGACGGTCGAAGAAGCTGTCGGTGTGCGCGTGGTGACTGTTGAGATAACCAATGTTGGAGAAGAAGCGGCCAATGCGCAGGCTGAAGCCGGCCGGCAGCGCGGTGGTGTCGACGTAGGCCTCCTCGACGCCGATCTCGTCCTCGCCGTCCTCGCTCTCCACCGCCAGGGTGAGCTGGCCGTAGAACTTGTCGTCGATGTTGGCGGCGAAGGACAGTTCGCTCTCGCCGAGCGAGAAGCCGTTCGCGCCGGGCCCCGCCTCGCCCGCCAGCGGGAAGCCCGCGCGCAGGTAGGCGTCCGGATCCAGCGAATGGTGCGCGACGCTGCCGTTGAGGATGATGCTGATCGCCGGGTTGAAGGCGTTCGCGCCGCCGCCGGTGCTCCCGCCCGGCGCGGCCGCGAGCGCCTCGACCGGCGCCGTCGCGGCGCCCTCGCTGCCGCCCGCATCGGCCGCCGCCGGTTCCGCGGCGAGCGCTTCGAACGCATCGGCCTGCGCCTGCGTCTGCGCCGGCGCCGGCGCCGGCTGCGTCGAGCGCAGTGCCTCGACCTCGGCCTCCAGCTGGCGGATGCGCGCTTCCAGCGCGGCCACGCGCTGTTCGGTGGTGGCGGCGGGCGGGGACGCGGCGGGCGGCTCGGCGGCCAGCGCCGGGACGGCCAGGACGGACCAGGCCGCGAGGCCCAGGAAGGTCTTCTTCATGGAAACGGGGCGAGCCAAGGAAGGTTATAACGTAACACTTTGCGCCCGGAGTCGGTCAACATGACTTCCGGCCTAGGAGGGGTCGGTCGACGGCTGGACGGGCGATCCCGCCCAGGCAGGTCCGGTTCGGACGACCTGCGGGTGCCGCCTCACCCGCCGCAGCGCGCGCACACCCCGTGCACTTCCAGCGTCTGCGCCTGCGGCACGAAGCCGAGCTTGCGCGCGCGCTCCTCGAGCGCGGCGACGACCTCCGCGTCCTCCAGCTCGACCGCCGAATGGCAGCGGTTGCAGATCAGGAACGGGACCGAGTGCTGCGCGGTGCTCGGGTGGTGGCAGGCGACGAAGGCGTTGACCGATTCCAGCTTGTGGATGAAGCCGTTGGCGAGCAGGAAGTCGAGCGCGCGATAGACCGTGGGCGGCGCGGCGGCGCCGCTGCCCTCGCCGTCGCGGCTGCGGTCCTGGGCGATGCGGTCGAGCAGGTCGTAGGCCTTGAGCGGCTTGCCGGCCTCGGCGATCAGGCCGAGCACGCGCGCGCGGATCGGCGTCAGCCGCAGGCCGCGCTCGCGGCAGGCGGCTTCGACCGCGGCCACGAAATCCTGTGCCCCGTGCACGTGGTGGTGCGGGGCGATGCAGGCTTCGGCGTGCTTGCGCGCCATCTCATTCCTCGGCCGGGATCATCCGCAACGCCGCGTCGATCCGGCGCAGCGCTTCCTCGCGCCCCGCAAGATACACGGTGTGGCCGATATCGGGGCTGACCTGGGTGCCGGTGATGGCGACGCGCAACGGCTGAGCGACCTTGCCCATGCCGAGCGCGAGCGCGGCCGCCGTCTCGTGCAGCGCGGCGTTGACCGCGTCGGCGCTCCACTCCGGCAGCGCGGCCAGCCGGGCGCGGGCATCGGCCAGCGGCGCTTGCGCGGCCGGCACGAGGTGCTTGGCGACCGCCTTGTCGTCGTATTCGGTCAGCGGCTGGAACCACACCGCCGCGCGTTCGGCCATTTCCTTCAGGGTCTGCACGCGGTCGCGCAGGGCGACGACGAGGTCGGCGGGCTTCGGGCCCTTCGCCAGGTCGTAGCCGGCCTTCTCCAGGTGCCACTCGAGGTGCTTCGCCACGTCCTCCGGCGCATCGCCCTTCAGGTACTGCTGGTTGAGCCAGCCGAGCTTGGCCGGGTCCATGCGCGCGGCCTTGGCGTTGACGCCCTCGAGGTCGAACAGCGCCTGCATCTCGGCGATGGTGAAGATTTCCTGGTCGCCGTGCGACCAGCCCAGCCGCACCAGGTAGTTCAGCAGCGCGTGCGGCAGGTAGCCCATCTCGCGGTACTGCATCACGTCGGCGGCGCCGGTGCGCTTGCTGAGCTTGGCGCCGTGTTCGTCGAGGATCATCGGCAGGTGCGCGAAGTGCGGCACCTGCGCGCCCATGCCCATCTGGATCAGCGCGCGGTAGATGTTGATCTGGCGCGGGGTGTTGTTGACGTGGTCGTCGCCGCGCACGACGTCGGTGATGCCCATGTCGATGTCGTCGACCACCACCGCGAAGTTGTAGGTCGGGTAGCCGTCGGAGCGGAAGATGACGAGGTCGTCGAGCTCGCTGTTGGCGATCTCGATCCGGCCCTTGACCTTGTCGTTCCACGCGACCACGCCGTCGGCCGGGTTGCGGAAGCGGATCACCCGGTTCGGATCCTCGCGGTACGGCAGGCCGGCATCGCGCGCGGCACCGCTGTAGCGCGGCTTCTCGCCCCGCGCCGTCGCCGCCTCGCGCATCGCCTCGAGTTCCTCCCTGGTCTCGTAGGCGTAGTACGCGGTGCCGGCCGCGACCATCCGCGCGGCCACCTCGCGGTAGCGGTCCAGGCGCTGGGTCTGGTAGATCGGGCCCTCGTCGTAATCCAGGCCCAGCCACGCCATCGCCTGCAGGATCGCGTCGATCGCGGCCTGGGTGCTGCGCTCGCGATCGGTGTCCTCGATGCGCAGGACGAACTGGCCGCCGCGGCGGCGCGCCTCCAGCCAGCAGTACAGCGCGGTGCGCGCGCCGCCGATGTGCAGGTAGCCGGTGGGACTGGGGGCGAAGCGGGTGCGGCAGGCCATTGCGGGTCGCTGGTGCGGGGAAACCGCCATTTTACGGGAGCGGCGGGCCGGGCTCCCGCTCACCGGAAGTTCCGGGGACCTCGGGACGCGGGCCGTACAATGGCGCCAATGACGACGCTGTTCATTTCCGACCTCCACCTCGACCCCGGGCGCCCCGCGATCACCGAACTGTTCGGCCGCTTCGTCGAGGAGCGGGCGCGCGGCGCCGACGCCCTGTACATCCTCGGTGACCTGTTCGAGGCCTGGGTCGGCGACGACGATCCGTCGGAAACGGGCGCCTATGTCGCCGCGCGCCTGCGCGCGCTGCGTGCCGCGGGCGTTCCGGTGTTCTTCGTGCGCGGCAACCGCGATTTCCTGGTCGGCGCGGACTACGCCGCCAGGGCCGGCATGGCGATCCTGCCCGACCCCGCCGTCGTCATGCTCTACGACCATCCGGTCCTGCTGATGCACGGCGACCTGCTGTGCACCGACGACACCGCCTACCAGCAGTTCCGCGCGCAGACGCGCGATCCGCGCTGGCAGGCGCAGTTCCTGGCGCAGCCGCTCGCGGCGCGGCTGGCGTTCGCGCAGCAGGCGCGCGCGGCCAGCCAGGCGCGGCAATCGGACCTGCAGCAGCAGGGGACGATGGAGGCGATCACCGACGTCGCCCCGGCCACGGTGGAAGCGACCCTGGCCCGCTACGGCATCCCGACCCTGGTCCACGGCCACACCCACCGGCCCGCGGTGCATCCGCTCGCGGTCGCAGGCCGCGACTGCCGGCGCATCGTGCTCGGCGACTGGTACGAACAGGGTTCGGTGCTGCGCGCGGAGCGCGACGGCACGTTCGCGCTGGAAAACCTGGCCGCCTGATCCGCGCGCGCCCGCTCAGGGCGCCAGCCGCTCCAGTTCCGCCAGCTCGTCCTCGTCGAAGCCGGCGGCGGTGCGCGCCTCGCGGTTGAACGGGCCGTACAGCACCGGCCGCGCGTGCTCCGCGAGCAAATCGCGGAAGCGCGCGCGCGGCTCGACCCCGGCGCGCGCGCAGAGCCAGCGATACCAGCGCGATCCGGCGGCGACATGGCCAACTTCCTCGCGCAGGATCACCTCGAGGATGGCGGCGGTCGCCTCGTCGCCGAGCGCGCGCAGCTTCACGATCATTCCCGGCGTCACGTCCAGACCGCGGGCCTCCAGCACGCGCGGCACCAGCGCCATCCGCGCCAGCGCGTCATGTGCGGTCTTCTCCGCCATCTCCCACAGGCCGTTGTGGGCGTCGAAGTCGCCGTAGTCGTGGCCGAGTTCGCGCAGCCGCGCGCGCAGCAGCGCGAAATGGCGCGCCTCGTCGGCGGCGACGCCGACCCAGTCGGCGTAGTACTCCGCGGGCATGCCGCGGAAGCGGTACACGGCGTCCCAGGCGAGGTCGACCGCATTGAGTTCGATGTGCGCGACCGCGTGGATGAAGGCCGCGCGGCCCTCGGACGTGCCGAAGCCGCGCCGAGGCAGCTCGCGCGGCGGGACCAGCCGCGGGCGCGGCGGGCGTCCTGGCATCCGGATCGGTTCCGGCGGCGGCGCGTCCGCGCGCATGGCCAGTTCGCCCCGCGCGAACGCGTCCGCGGCCTCCCGCGTCAGCGCGAGCTTGTCCTCCGGCGCCGCGGCGGCCAGGCAGGCGCGCGCCGCGTCGGACAGCGAGCCGCCCATCGCGCGCTCAGGACGCCGCGCGGCGGGTCTTCTTCGCCTCGTCCGAGCGCAGCTGCCGGATCCGCTCGAAGTAGCCGGGCTCGATCCCGGTGACGTACTTGCCGTCGAAGCAGGACGAGTCGAAGCGGGTGACCCGGCTCTTCGGCCCGGCGACCGCTTCCTCGAGGTCGGCGAGGTCCTGGTAGACCAGCCAGTCGCAGCCGAGGATCTGCTGGACCTCGTCCTCGCTGCGGCCGTGCGCGACCAGCTCCTCGGCCGAGGGCATGTCGATGCCGTAGACGTTCGGATAGCGCACCGGCGGCGCCGCCGAGGCGAGGTAGACCTTGCGCGCGCCGGCGTCGCGCGCCATCTGCACGATCTGCTTCGAGGTGGTCCCGCGCACGATCGAATCGTCCACCAGCAGCACCACCCGGTTGCGGAACTCCAGCGGGATCGGGTTGAGCTTGCGCTTGACCGACTGCGCGCGCTGGCCCTGCCCCGGCATGATGAAGGTGCGCCCCACGTAGCGGTTCTTGATGAAGCCCTCGCGGTACTTCACCCCGAGCACGTTGGCGATCTCCAGCGCGGCGTCGCGCGAGGTGTCCGGGATCGGGATCACCACGTCGATGTCGTGGTCCGGGCGCAGGCGCAGGATCTTCTCGCCGAGCTTGACGCCCATGCGCATGCGCGCCTTGTGCACCGAGATGTCCTCGATCATCGAGTCCGGACGCGCGAAGTACACGTACTCGAAAATGCACGGCGCGTGCTCGCCGGGCTGCGCGCACTGGCGCGTGTGCAGCTCGCCGCGCGCGGTGATCACCACGCCCTCGCCCGGGGCGACGTCGCGCAGGCGCTCGAAGCCGAGGATGTCCAGCGCGACCGACTCGGACGCGACCGCGTACTCGTCGCCGTTGGCGGTGGCGCGCTTGCCGAGCACCAGCGGGCGGATCCCGTTCGGATCGCGGTACGCCACCAGACCGAGGCCCAGCACCAGGGTGATCACCGCGTAGCCGCCTTTCGCGCGGCGGTTGACGCCCTCGATCGCGCGGAACGCGGCGTCGGGGGACAGCGCCTTCTGGGTGTCCAGTTCGTGGGCGAAGACGTTGAGCAGGACTTCCGAATCCGACTCGGTGTTGACGTTGCGCCGGTCCTGCTCGAACACCTCGCGGCGCAGCGCCTCGGTGTTGATCAGGTTGCCGTTGTGCACCAGCGCGATGCCGTAGGGCGAATTGACGTAGAAAGGCTGCGCCTCGTCCGAGCCTTCCGAGCCCGCGGTCGGGTAGCGGCAATGGGCGATGCCCGCGCGCCCGCGCAGCAGGCGCATCGCCTGCTCGTCGAACACGTCGCGCACCAGGCCGTTGCCCTTCTGCACGTGCACGTGGGCGCCGTCCGCGGTGGCCATGCCGGCCGCGTCCTGGCCGCGATGCTGGAGCACGGTGAGGCCGTCGTAGAGCGCGCCCGCGA
>DASRZN010000293.1:0-4221 GCA_035686325.1 Lysobacteraceae bacterium | reverse complement strand
GCGGGAGCTGCCCTCGCCCCCGGTGACCAGCGCCGGCGCCTCCAGCGTGCACGACACCCGGAACACGCGCGCGTGCTCCTCGCCGCCCTCCTCCACCAGCGCGTACACCGGCAGCGGCTTCTGCCGCGCCTGCAGCCATTCCTGCAGCCGGGTCTTGGCGTCCTTGCCGACCTGGTGCAGCGGCGGCAGCGCGGCCAGCAACGGCTCGAACCAAGGAAGGACGATGCGGCGACATGCGTCGAAACCGGCGTCGAGGTAGAGCGCGGCGATCACCGCCTCCAGCGCGTCGGCGAGGATCGAATCGCGACGGTGGCCGCCGGACTTCATCTCCCCGGGGCCGAGGATCAGCCGGCTGCCGAGTTCCAGCCCGCGGGCGAGCATGGCCAGCGTCGATTCGCGCACCAATTCCGCGCGGGCGCGGGTCATCGCGCCCTCGTCGGCCTTCGGCCAGCGCTGGTGCAGCTGCTCGGCGATGATCAGGTTGAGCAGCGCGTCGCCGAGGAACTCCAGCCGCTCGTTGTGCGGGCTACCGGCGCTGCGATGGCGCAGCGCCTGCACCAGCAGGGCGGGTTCGGCGAAGGCGTGGCCGCCGAACGCGGCCGGCGCCGGATCAGTCCGGTCCACTTCGCGTCAGGTTCTCGCTTGCGTCGAACTTGCCGACCACGTCGAGGTTGTAGATCAGCGGACGACGGACTTCGTAGGAGACCTTCATCCTCCAGCCGTTGTCGATGCGCTCGATCTTGACGTGCTCGGGCTTCACGTCCTCCGCGTAGCTGATGTACAGGCGGCGGAAGAACAGGTCCTGGATCTTGGCCGGGTCGGTGTTGGCGATGCCGGGTTCCGCGGAGAGGCCCTTGAGCGCCTGCTTGACCGCGTAGAACTCGGAATACATCGGGAACAGCTTCATGCCGATGTAGGCGAACAGGCCCACCACCGCCAGCACGATCAGGAACCCGATCAGGGTCATGCCGCCTTGCGCGCGCTTCATCGTTGCCCCCTCTCCCGGCTTGGCGGATCGCAGCTACGGGATGTTGCTGCCGATCCGGTCGAACTCCACCCCTCCGTCCCAGTGCATCCACACCAGGAAGGCCTTGCCCCGCAGGTTCGCTTCCGGGAGGAAACCCCAGAAGCGGCTGTCCTCGCTATTATCACGATTGTCGCCCATGACGAAATAGTGCCCGGCGGGCACCGTCCATTCGCCCTCCCCCTGGGGGAAGAACGGCAGGTCGTCGCGTTCCAGGACCGGATGCGGGCGGCCCGGCAGTTCCTCGGTCAGCAGGCGCGCGCCGGTCGCCTCGGCATTGCGGCCCTCGCCCACGTAGTGGCCGTGCGCCACGTAGCGCAGCGGCTTGCCGTTGATCCAGACCATGTTGTCGCGATAGGCGATGGTGTCGCCCGGCACGCCCATGACGCGCTTGATCCAGTCCTGGTCGGGGTGCTGGGGCGGGCGGAACACCACCACGTCGCCGCGCTCGGGCTCGCCAATCGCCAGGAATTTCCGGTTGCTGATCGGCAGGCGCAGCCCGTAGGCGAACTTGTTGACCAGGATGAAGTCGCCGATCAGCAGGGTCGGCGTCATCGAGCTGGACGGGATCCGGAACGGTTCGGCGACCCAGCTGCGCAGCACCAGCACCACCGCGAGCACCGGGAAGAAGGCCTTGGCGTAGTCGACGAGGATCGGTTCCCTTGGCTCCAGCAGTCCCGCGCGTTCGGCGCGGCGGCGGGCGAGGAACAGCTTGTCGAGCAACCAGATCAGGCCGCTGGCCAGGGTCAGGACGACGAGAATGATTTCGAACCAGCGCATCGGTGCTCCTTCGGAGCGGGAATCGGGAAAGGGAAACGGCCATCGCGACGGCGGGCGCCGGTGGACCACCGGCCCCGTTCCTGCCGACCGGCGGCGGACCCGTTTGGTTCAACCCTGCCCCGGCGATGCCCCGTCCCCCGCTATTTGTCCACCTGCAGCACGGCGAGGAAGGCCTCCTGCGGGATCTCCACCCGCCCGACCTGCTTCATCCGCTTCTTGCCTTCCTTCTGCTTCTCCAGCAGCTTCTTCTTGCGGCTGACGTCGCCACCGTAGCACTTGGCGAGCACGTTCTTGCGCAGCGCCTTGACCGTGGAGCGGGCGATGATCTGCGAGCCGATCGCGGCCTGGATCGCCACGTCGAACATCTGCCGCGGGATCAGCTCGCGCATCTTCTCGGTGAGGTCGCGGCCGCGGCGGTCGGCGTGCGCGCGATGGGTGATGATCGACAGCGCGTCGACCTTGTCGCCGTTGATCAGTGTGTCCACCCGCACGAAGGGACCCGCCTGGAAGCGCAGGAAGTGGTAGTCGAGCGACGCGTACCCGCGCGACACGGACTTGAGCCGGTCGAAGAAGTCGAGCACGACCTCGGCCATCGGCAGTTCGTAGCTGATCTGCACCTGGCTGCCCATGTACTGGATGCCGATCTGGCTGCCGCGCTTCTCCTCGCACAGGGTGATCACGTTGCCGACGTAATCGGGCGGCGTGAGGATGTTGGCGCGGATGATCGGCTCGCGGATCTCCTCAACCAGGTTGGCCTGCGGCAGCTTGGCCGGGTTGTCCAGCGGCACGACCTCGCCGTCGGTCCTGAGGATCTCGTAGATGACGGTCGGCGCGGTGGTGACCAGGTCGAGGTCGTACTCGCGCTCCAGCCGCTCCTGCACGATCTCCATGTGCAGCATGCCGAGGAAGCCGCAGCGGAAGCCGAAGCCCATCGCCTCCGAGCTTTCCGGCTCGAAGCGCAGCGCGGCGTCGTTCAGGCGCAGCTTCTCGAGCGCCTCGCGCAGCGCCGGGTAGTCCTCGGCGTCCACCGGGAACAGGCCGGCGAACACGCGCGGCTGCATCTCCTGGAAACCGGGCAACTGCTTCGGCGCGGGGTCCCTGGCCATGGTCAGGGTGTCGCCGACCGGCGCGCCGTGCACGTCCTTGATGCTGGCGGTGACCCAGCCCACCTCGCCCGCGCCCAGCCTGTCCAGCACCTTGCGCTTGGGGGTGAACACGCCGACGCTGTCGACCTCGTGCGAGCGGCCGGTGGACATCACCAGCAGCTTGTCGCCCGGCCGGATCTCGCCCTGCATCACCCGCACGAGGCTGACCACGCCGAGGTAGTTGTCGAACCACGAGTCGATGATCAGCGCCTGCAGCTTGTCGGTGTCGCGCGGCTTGGGCGGCGGGATGCGCTGGACGATCGCTTCCAGCACCAGGTCGACGTTGAGCCCGGTCTTGGCGCTGATCGCGACCGCGTCGGCGGCATCGATGCCGATCACCGCCTCGATCTCCGACTTGGCGCGGTCGACGTCGGCCGTGGGCAGGTCGATCTTGTTGAGCACGGGGACGACCTCGAGCCCCTGCTCGACCGCGGTGTAGCAGTTGGCGACCGACTGCGCCTCCACGCCCTGCGCGGCGTCCACCACCAGCAGCGCGCCCTCGCAGGCGGCGAGCGAACGGCTGACCTCGTAGCTGAAATCGACGTGGCCGGGGGTGTCGATGAAGTTGAGCTGGTAGGTCTTCCCGTCCTTCGCGGTATACGGGAGCGAGACCGACTGCGCCTTGATGGTGATGCCGCGCTCGCGCTCGATCGGGTTGTTGTCGAGCACCTGCGCTTCCATCTCGCGCGCGGTCAGGCCGCCGCACAGCTGGATGATGCGGTCGGCGAGCGTGGACTTGCCGTGGTCCACGTGGGCGATGATCGAGAAGTTGCGGATGTGCTGCATTGGGCCGGCGGCGATGCGGCGGACGCCGCGGAAAGTGGCAAACGCGGCATTATCGCATGGCGCGCCGCGACCACCCGCCGGAAGCGGAAGGGCCGCGCCGGTGCGCGGCCCTTCGCGTTCAGTCATTCCTCCGCGGCGCGCGGGGTCACCGCGATGAAGCCGCGCCCCGCGGCGTTGCGCACCAGCAGCATCACCGTCTGACCGGGCTCGACGCCGGCGAGCAGGCGGTCGAGCTGGGCCGGGCTGCCGACCTTGCTGCGCCCGACCTGCAGGATCACGTCGCCGGGCTGCAGGCCGGCGGCGCGCGCCGCCATGCCGTTGATGCGGACCACCGCGACGCCTTCGTCCGGGCCCAGGCCGAGCCGCTGGCGTTCGGCGGCGTCCAGCGGCTGGGTGACGATGCCGAGCGGGTTCGAGGCGGTGCCGGTACCGGCGCCGGGCCGCGTCGGCGCGTCGGCGACGGCCTCGTCCAGCGCGCCCAGGGTC
>DASRZN010000292.1:0-3475 GCA_035686325.1 Lysobacteraceae bacterium | reverse complement strand
ACCAAGGTGCGCATCGACGGCCGCGCGCTCGACGTGGTGCGCCCGATCTCCTCCAGGGTCGGCGTCCTGCCGCGCACCCACGGCTCGGCGATGTTCACCCGCGGCGAGACCCAGGCGATCGTGGTCACCACCCTGGGCACCGCCCGCGACGGCCAGATCATCGACGCCGTCGCCGGCGAGTACAAGGAACATTTCCTGTTCCACTACAACTTCCCGCCGTACTCGGTGGGCGAGACCGGCCGCTTCGGCGCGCCCAAGCGCCGCGAGATCGGCCACGGCCGCCTCGCCAAGCGCGGCGTGCTGGCGGTGATGCCGTCGATGGAGGAGTTCCCGTACACCGTGCGCGTGGTCTCCGAGATCACCGAGTCGAACGGTTCGTCCTCGATGGCGTCGGTGTGCGGCTCGTCGATGGCGCTGATGGACGCGGGCGTGCCGATCAAGGCGCCGGTCGCGGGCATCGCGATGGGCCTGGTGAAGGAAGACGACCGCTTCGTCGTCCTGTCCGACATCCTCGGCGACGAGGACCACCTCGGCGACATGGACTTCAAGGTCGCCGGCACCGAGAACGGCGTGACCGCCCTGCAGATGGACATCAAGATCCAGGGCATCACCGAGGAGATCATGCAGGTCGCGCTGAAGCAGGCGAAGGCCGGCCGCCTGCACATCCTCGGCGAGATGCAGAAGGCGATCACCGCGCCGCGCTCCGAACTCTCCGAGTTCGCCCCGCGCCTGCTGACCATGAAGATCCACCCGGACAAGATCCGCGAGGTGATCGGCAAGGGCGGTTCGACGATCCAGGCGATCACCAAGGAAACCGGCACCCAGATCGACATCCAGGACGACGGCACCATCGTGATTGCCTCGGTGAACGCCGCCGCCGCCCAGGCCGCGAAGGCGCGCATCGAGCAGATCACCTCGGACGTCGAGCCGGGCCGGATCTACGAGGGCAAGGTCGCCAAGCTGATGGACTTCGGCGCGTTCGTGACCATCCTGCCGGGCAAGGACGGCCTGGTGCACGTGTCGCAGATCTCCAACGAGCGCGTCGAGAAGGTCAGCGACAAGCTCAAGGAAGGCGACGTGGTCAAGGTCAAGGTGCTGGAAGTGGACAAGCAGGGCCGCATCCGCCTGTCCATGAAGGCGGTCGAGGAAGGCGAGGGGCTGCCGAACGGTTGAGCCGTCGCGTCATCGCCTCGAGAAAAGCGGGCCTTGCGGCCCGCTTTTCTTTTTGCGCGCCAGCCGCGTCAGTAGCCGTAGTCGTAATCGTCGTCCAGGATCGTGCCCCGCGCGGTCGCGTCGGCGATGGTCGCCCCGGCCACGCCGGACACCGCGACCGAGAAGGTTTCGGCCGCTTCGAGCTGGGTATCGCCGAAGACCGCGACGCGGAATGCGCGGCTGGTCTCGCCCGGGGCGATCACCTGGCCGGCGAGCGTGGTCGCCTGATAGTCGGGTCCGGCGGTCGCGGAGCCGTCGGACGTCGCGATGCTGTATTGCACCGGCGACGTCGACGGCCGCGACAGGCGCACCAGGAAGGTCGCGTCGCGGCTGCCGAGGTTGCCCTCGGTGACCGAGGCGTCCGCGATCGACAAGGAGGCGCCCTGCGGTTGCGGGACGGCCTCGGGTTCCTCGCCGAGGTAAGGCACCACCGACCACGCCTGGTTGGTGACACCCTTCACGGCGAGTCCGGTGGCGGCGCTGGCCGAGCGCCAGATGGCGTTGATGCCGGTGGTGATGTTGCGCCAGAAGACGTCCGAGCGTCCGTCGCCGTCGTAGTCCCCGACGGCGGCCACGTTCCAGTGCGTATCCGCGACGCGGGCCACCATCTGCGGGGTCGCGCTGTTTGCGGAGCGCCAGACGACGTTGACGCCGCTGCTGACGTTGCGCCAGAAGATGTCGTCCCGGCCGTCGCCGTTGAAGTCGCCGACGCCCGCGATCCGCCAGCTGGGGTTGGTCACGCCGGTGACGGCCAACGGGCTCGTCGCCACGGCCGAGCGCCAGACCACGTTGGCGCCGGTCGCGCCGTTGCGCCAGAGGACGTCGGCCCGGCCGTCGCCGTTGAAGTCGCCGATGCCTTCGACCTTCCAGTCGGTATTGGTGACGCCCCTCACCAGCTGCGGGGTGGCGGAACTGCCGGAACGCCAGATGATGTTCGCGCCGGTGCTGCCGTTGCGCCAGAACACGTCGTCGCGTCCGTCGCCGTTGAAGTCGCCGAGACCGGCGATTTCCCAGCTGACATTGGTGACTCCCGTCATCGGCAGCGGGGTGGCGGGGTCGGCGGACCGCCAGATGGCATTGATCCCGGTGGTGGAGTGCCGCCAGACCACGTCGGTGGCGCCGTCGTTGTTGACGTCACCCGCGCCGACCAGCCGCCACGCCGCATTGACCGCGACCACGAGCTGCGAGGTCGAGGCGTTCGCCGAGCGCCAGATCGCATTGGCACCGTTGCTGCCGTTGCGCCAGAACAAGTCCGAGCGACCATCGCCGTTGTAGTCGAACGCGACCCGGCGCGCCGTGCCGCCAGCCTCGGCCGCGCACGTGCTCGAGCACCCGTCGCCGCTGGCGACGTTGTCGTCGTCGCATTGTTCCAGGCCCTCGATCACCCCGTTGCCGCAGGTATTCGCAGGCGCCTGGCCGAGCATCCCGGCGTTGTTGCGCGGCGCCGGGGCGCCGAATCGGAAGTCGTTCGCCGAATTGCCGGTGTCGTCCCCCGCGTCCAGCACGGACGCGGAACCGGCGATGTCGAGGCGCCGCAGGATGGCGCGACTCGGCGTGATGCCGCCAGCGGGATTGAAGGGCGAGCCCACTCCCGTGCTGCTGCCCGTATAGGCGCCCCAGGCCACGCAGTCGATGCTGCCGGCGAAGCAGACCTTGCCGCCGGCCGCGAGCATGACCGCGCTCATCGTCAGGTCCGGGGTGACGTTGAAGAAGCTCGCCGCCTCGGGCGTGGCGATCAGGAGCTTCGCCTGGTTGGCGCCGTTGGCCACGTTGTGGGTGAACCCGAAGCTGCCCACCTGCTGGCCCGCGCTGTTGTAGACGGTGACCTCGTGTTCGTTGACCAGGTTCTGGCCCGGCGCGTACATCTGGATCACCACGTATCGCGCATTCGGCGAAGCGGGCGTGCCGGCGAAGACTTCAACCACCTTCATCAGGTGGAAGGTCGCATCCGCACGGGGGGCAAACAATCCCAGCGCGAGCGCCAGGGCGATCCGGGTGGGCGTGGCGTGCATGGCATCCTCGATGGCGGGCCGACGACGCCTCCCCATGGATCCAACGGATGCACCGCGCTTCGGGCGATCGGCCCATCCGGCATGGATTCCGGGGTCTTCGGTCCGTGCCTTATGAAGGACTTCCGGGTCTACTCCTCCGCCACGCCATCTGCAAGCGGGCGTGTGTGAAGCCATTCGGGCCGGATCGACCTGCCCGGCAGGTGGGCTGCCGGAGGCGCCGTGGCGCGGCCTTTCGACAGCGTGAACGCATG
>DASRZN010000291.1:0-2739 GCA_035686325.1 Lysobacteraceae bacterium | reverse complement strand
GACCCTGTGCGAGGAGGACGGCAGCGAGGTGTTGCACGTGGACTTCGGCGAGCCCTACACCGCCGCGCTGCGCCGCAGCATCCTCGACGCCGCCGCGCGCGCGGGCGTGCCGGTGGTGGACGGCGGTTGCTACGGCGCGACCCAGGGACCGCGCCTGGAAACCCGCGCCGAGATCGCCCGCCTGCGCCGCGACGGTTGCGACGTGGTCGGCATGACGGGCATGCCGGAAGCCGGCCTCGCGCGCGAGTTCGGGCTCGACTACGCCAGCCTGGCGATCGTGGCCAACTGGGCGGCCGGCGCCGGACCGGAGCCGGACGAGGTGATCACCCTCGACGAAGTCCTGGCCAACGTGAAGGCCGCCAGCGACGGCGTGGCCCGCATCCTGCGGACGCTGCTCGCCGCGCCCGCCTGACCGCCCGCGCGCCCGGCCTTCCCGCGGCAAGCGGCCGCCGCCACCTATGGTCACCCCCTTGCGCCCGTTCAGCAGCCGTGCATACTCGCGGCGTGCGTTCAGGCCGCCCCGCGCCGGCGCACTGCCCGCATCCACCATAGAGGTCAGTATCGTTATGCAGTACGGCACCGTGAAGTGGTTCAACGACGCCAAGGGCTTCGGCTTCATCGCCCCCGAAGACGGCAGCGCCGACGTGTTCGTGCATTACTCGGCGATCAATTCCAAGGGCTTCCGCAGCCTGCAGGAAGGTCAGCGCGTCACCTACGAGGTGGTGCAGGGCCCGAAGGGCGCGCAGGCCGCCGGCGTGGCCCCCGCCGCCTGAGCGACCGCGACGACGACTTTCGAAAAACCCCGCTTCGGCGGGGTTTTTTTTATCGGGCCAGCACGCGCAACGCGTCCACCCGGTCCGCTTCCGCAGCGGGCTTGTCGTGCCGCCAGCGCAGGATGCGCGGAAAGCGCACCGCCAGTCCCGACTTGTGCCGCGTGCTGCGGTTGACCGCCTCGAAGCCGAGCTCGAACACCTGCGCCGCGCGCACGGAGCGCACCGGGCCGAAACGCTGCACGGTGTTGGCGCGGATCCACTGGTCGAGGGCGAGGATCTCCCTGTCGTCCAGCCCCGAATACGCCTTCGCCACCGGCACCAGCGCGTCGCCGTCCCACAGCGCGAAGGTGTAGTCGGTATACAGCGTGCTGCGGCGGCCGTGGCCGGCCTGCGCGTAGACCAGTACCGCGTCCACGGTGAGCGGATCGATCTTCCACTTCCACCAGTCGCCGCGGCGGCGGCCCACCCGGTAGGGCGAATCCAGCCGCTTCAGCATCAGCCCCTCGACGCCGCGCGCGCGCGCGTCCAGGCGCAGCCGGTCGGCCTCGGCCCAGTCGTCCGCCGCCACCCGCGGCGAGGCGACGATGCGCGGATCGGCGTGCGCGACCAGCAACCCCTCCAGCCGGGCGCGGCGTTCGGCCAGCGGGCGTTCGCGCAGGTCTTCGCCGTCGTATTCCAGCAGGTCGTAGGCGAGCACGCGCGCCGGGACCTGCGCCAGCAGCTTCGGTCCCGGCTTGCGGCGCTGGATGCGCGGCTGCAGGGCGGTGAACGGCAGCGGCGCGTCGCCCGCGTCCCACGCGAGCAGTTCGCCGTCGAGCACGGTGCCGGACGGCAGCGACGCCGCCGCGGCCTCGATCTCGGGAAAGCGCCCGTCCAACCGTTCCTCGCCGCGCGACCACAGCGCGATCTCGCCCTCGCGCCGGATCAGTTGCAGGCGGATGCCGTCCCACTTCCACTCCAGCAGCCAGTCGCCGATGTCACCGAGCGACTCCGGCGCGGCTTCCAGCGGCGAGGCGAGGAAGAACGGGTAGGGCTGCGTGCGGTCGCCGGGCAGCTCGTCCCGAGAAAGCAGCTCTTGCAGGAACGCCGGCGAGGGCGCCCACGCGCCGAGCATGCGCTGCGCGATGCGCGCGATGTCCACGCCCGACAGCTCGGCCAGCGCCTGCTGCACCAGCCGCTGCGACACGCCCACGCGCAGCGCCCCGGTCAGCAGCTTGTTGAACACCAGCCGCTCGTCGAAGGGCAGCGCGCGCCAGGCGGCGGTCACCGCTTCGCGCCGGCGCAGCGGTTCGGTGCCGGCGACCGGCAGCAGGCGTTGCTCGATCCATGCCGACAGCGGCGCGTCGTCGGCGGCCGGTGGGTCATCGAGCAGCAGCGCCAGGGTTTCGGCGAGGTCGCCGACGTGCGCGTGGCATTCGTCCACCAGCCACGCGGGCTGGCCGCTCTCGGCGACGATCCAGTCACGCAGTTCGGTGCTGTTGGCGATCCGCGCGAGCTTGTTGCCCGACAGCAGCCACAAGGCCCAGGCCGCGTCCTCCGGGGGCGCGTCGCGGAAATAGGCGAGCAGGGCGGCGCGCTTGTCGCCGGTGCCGGTGCTGCGGTCGAGCGCGCGGTAGAGGGCGGCGAAGCGGCGCATCGCTTCAGTCCTCGCCGCCGTAGCCGGTGCGGAAGGACTCGGCGGCGATGCCGGCCTCGCACAACGCGCGCACGATCGCATCGGTGTTGCCGTGGGTGGCGATGATCCGGCGCGCGCCGGTCTCGCGCACGGTCCGCAACAGGGCCGGCCAGTCGGCGTGGTCGGAGACCACGAAACCGCGGTCAACGTTGCGCCGCCGGCGGTTGCCGCGGATGCGCATCCAGCCGGACGCGAAGCCGTGCTGCGACCGCCGGAAGCGGCGCATCCACGGGCTGCCCGCCGCGGACGGTGGGGCGAGCACGAGTTCACCGGCGTAATCGCGTTTCGCCC
>DASRZN010000290.1:0-4128 GCA_035686325.1 Lysobacteraceae bacterium | reverse complement strand
TGTAGCCGGTCGGCACGCCGGTGACGCCGCCGCCGTTCTGGTAGCGCGTCTGGAGGACGTCGAAGGCCTCGCGCATCGCGTCGTTGACCGCTGTGAAGTCGCTCTTGCCGCGCGCGCCGGCCTCGGCGATGGCGAGGACATTCTTCTCCGCTTCCTCGAGGATCTCGCGGGTTTCGCGGCCCTCGGGCTGGAAGCCGTCGTTGACGATGCCGGTGCCGACCTCGATCAGCTGCCGCAATACCGCCTTGTCGCGCACGATCTCGGCGTAGGCGGTGATGTTGGCGGCCGAGGGCGTCGTGCTCGCGAGCTCGATCAGGTAGGCGCCGCCGGCGACCAGCTCGGACTGGCCCATGGACTCGAACCATTCGCCCAGGGTTACCGCGTCGTACGGCCGGTTCTTCTCCGCCAGCTCGCGGATCGCGCGGTAGATCAGCTGGTGGTCGCGGCGGTAGAAGTCGCTGTCGACGAGCAGGTCGGCGACCCGGTCGTAGGCGTCGGGCGCGAGCATCAGGCCGCCGAGCACCGCCTGTTCGGCTTCCACCGACTGCGGCGGCACCCGCAATTGTTCGATCTTCTGGTCGCGTCCCGCGAACGCGGACTGTTCCGCGCGAAATCCCTGGCGTGCGCTCATCGGCGATACGGCTCCCCTGCCCCGTTCGTGGTCGCCCGTCGATGCCGGCGCTGCCACCTCGCTCATCCTAGTCGCCCGTGCCGCCCGCGCGTTGCAGATAAGTGTGTGGATAACCGGTGGGAATCGCATCGGCTGCGACACCCACGGGCGGCCATGCCGGGCTGCGACGCGCTGCGGCCCGTGCCACGCCGCATCCGAAAACGAAACGGGCGCCTCGCGGCGCCCGTTCGCTTGGTGCTGGCGGGAGGGCTTACGCCGCTTCGGGCTGCACGATCACCTTGACCGGCACCTCGATGTCGGCGTGCAGGTGCACGACGACCTCGTACTCGCCGACCTGGCGGAAGGCGCCTTCGCCCAGCACCACTTCCGACTTCTCGACCGGGGTGCCCAGCCTGGTCAGCGCCTCGGCGATGTCGCGCGGGCCGACCGAGCCGTACAGCTTGCCCTCGGTGGAGGCGTTGGCGTAAACGGTGACCTCGGCGCCTTCCAGCTTCGCGCGGCGCGATTCGGCCTCGCCCAGCTGGGCCGCGGCCTTGGCCTCGTACTCGGCGCGGCGCGCCTCGAACTCGGCGAGGTTGGTGGCCGTCGCCGGCACCGCCTTGCCCTGCGGGACCAGGAAGTTGCGGCCGTAGCCCGGCTTGACGTTGACCTTGTCGCCGAGGTTGCCGAGGTTGGTCACCTTCTGCAGGAGGATCAGTTCCATGGTGTTGCTCCGTAGCTCTTGATGAGCATCATTCGTTAGCGGCGCGCGCGGCGCCGCAACGTGTGCTGTCCGAATGGACGGGGGCTTGCCCTCTCCCGCAAGCGGGGAAAAGGGGGAATGAGCGTCCTCGCGGCGCGAGGACGGTTTCCTCAAGCGTTGTGGTTGTCGGTGTACGGGATCAGCGCCAGGAAACGCGCGCGCTTGACCGCGGTGGCGAGCTGGCGCTGGTAGCGCGACTTGGTGCCGGTGATGCGGCTCGGCACGATCTTGCCGGTCTCGGTCAGGTTCTGGCGCAGGGTGTTGAGATCCTTGTAGTCGATCTCCTTGACGCCCTCGGCGGTGAACTTGCAGAACTTGCGGCGGCGGAAGAACTTGGACATGGGTGTGCTCCTGGAACGAGATGGGCCTTAGGCGGCTTCGGCAGAGTTGTCGGCGTCGCCGGCGGCGGCGGCCGGCGCACCCTCGTCGTCGCGGCGGCGACGCTCGCCGCGCTCGGGCTTGTCGCCCTTCTCGTCCTTGTTCTTCATGATCAGCGACTGCTCGGTGACCGGCTCGTCGCGGCGGATCACGAGGTGGCGCAGCACCGCGTCGTTGAAGCGGAAGCCCTCGACCAGTTCGTTCAGCACGTCCTGGCCGGCCTCGATGTTCATCAGCACGTAGTGCGCCTTGACCAGGTTCTCGATCGGGTACGCCAGCTGCCGGCGGCCCCAGTCCTCGAGGCGGTGGATGGTGCCGCCGCCGTTCTCGATCAGGCCCTTGTAGCGCTCGATCATGGCCGGGACCTGCTCGCTCTGGTCCGGATGGACCAGGAACACGATTTCGTAATGACGCATGGTGGTTCCTCGTGGATGTGGCCGCGCGCATGTCACGGCCGGACAGCCCCCCGACGCCCGCCTTGCGGCGGCCCGCGGTGGGGCAAGGGACCCGCGGCCGGAGCCGCGGGAGCCGGACATTATGCGGGAATCAAGGAGTTACGGGCAAGCGTCGGCGCCGGGAACCGGGAGCGGGAGACCGGGGAGACCGGAAACCGGGGGCCGGCGCCGGCCTATTTCCCTGTCGGCGCCGCCTTGCGCGCCGCGATCCAGGCGTCGATGTGCTTCTCCAGCACCGACAGCGGCACCGAGCCGGTCTCCAGCACGGCGTCGTTGTAGGCGCGCAGGTCGAAGCGGTCGCCCAGTTCGCGGGCCGCCTTCTCGCGCAATCCGGAGATCTTGAGCTGGCCGATCTTGTAGGCCAGGGCCTGGCCCGGCCAGTCGATGTAGCGGTCGATCTCGTTGACCACGTCCTGGCGGGTCTTGGGCGAGTTGTCCATGAAGTACTGGATCGCCCGCTCCCGGCTCCAGCCCTGGCTGTGCATGCCGGTGTCGACGACCAGGCGCACCGCCCGCCACATGTCGTAGGCGAGCTGGCCCATGCGGTCGTAGGGGTCGTCGTACAGACCCATGTCGTAGCCCAGGCGCTCGGCGTACAGGCCCCAGCCCTCGCTGTAGGCGACGAAGTACGCGGTGCGGCGGAACATCGGCGCGTCCGGCAGTTCCAGCTGGCGGGCGAACTGGAAGTGGTGGCCCGGCACCGACTCGTGCAGGGTCAGCGGGATCATTTCCCAGGTTGGCCGGGTCTCCGGCTTGTACAGGTTGACGTAGTAGTAGCCGGCGCGGGAGCCGTCGCTGGCGCCGGGCTGGTAGTAGGCGGTGGTGGTGTCGGGGGCGATGTTGTCCGGGATCGGGCGCACGCCGTAGGGCAGCCGCGGGATGACGTGGAAGGCCTTCACCAGTTCCGGATCGATCCGCTTGGCAACCGACTGGTAGCGCTCGAGCAGCGCCGCCGGCGTCTTCTCGAAGAACTTCGGGTCGGTGCGCAGGAAGGTGAAGAATTCGGCGAGGCTGCCCTTGAAGCCGACCTCGGCCTTGATCTTCTCCATCCCCGCACGGATCCGGGCGACCTCCTCCAGCCCGATGGCATGGATCTGCGCGGGCGTCAGGTCGGTGGTCGTGTAGTAGCCGGCGAGGTAGGCGTAGTAGGCCTCGCCGTCCGGAAGCGCGGTCACCGCGATGCTGTCGCGGGTCCTCGGGAGGTATTCGCCGTCGAAGTACGCCTGCAGGCTGCGATAGGCCGGCACCACCTGGTCGCGGATCACCTGCCGCGCCTCGCCGCGCAGGGCCTCGCGGTCGGCCTCGCCGATCGCGTCGGGGAAGCGCTTGAACGGGCGGTAGAACGGACTCTGTTCCGGATCCTCGACGATCTGCGCGGCGATCTGCGCCGGCACCCGCTGCATCAGCACCTTCGGCGGGACGTTGCCGGCCGCGACGCCCTGCTTCAGCAGCACGATGGTTTGCGCGACCTGGGTCGGCAGCGCCGCCATGCGCGCCAGCCAGTCGCGGTAATCCTTTGCCGTCGCGAAGGGCGCGAGCTCGGCCAGGCCGTCGGCGGTCTGGATGCCGCTCTGGTGGCTGATCGCCTGCTGCCAGGTGTGGAAGCGCTGGGCCGCGATCGCGTGCTCGAGTTGCCATTCGAAGGTGTCGTAGTCCAGCCGGTCGGCGTCGGACAGGACGTCGCGGTCGATCGCGTGCAGCTTGTCCAGCGCGGCGCGGTCCGCGGCCTCGCGGCGGGCGATCGCCTCGAGGCTCAGGTCGGTCCAGCGGTCGTTGTAGCGGGCGTCGCCTTCGGAAGTCGCGTTCTCCGGATGCTCGCGCAGGCCGCGCTCCCATTCGGCGTCGAACAGGGCGCGCAGCGCCTTCGCGGGGTCCTGCGCCTGCGCGGAAGCCAGCGGCGCGGCGAGGGTCAGGGCCGCGGC
>DASRZN010000289.1:0-6199 GCA_035686325.1 Lysobacteraceae bacterium | reverse complement strand
CCGGCAGGTCCGGCGTTTCCGCGTCCAGCACGTGGGTCTGCAGCGCGGCGTTCTGCCGGCGCACCGCGGCCAGCGCGGCGTCGAGCGGCTTGGCCAGCACCGCGGCGACCGCGGGCGCCGCCGCGGCGGCGTTCTTCTGCTCCAGCGCGAGCCGCGCGTGGACGTAGTCCTCCATGTTGCGGGCAACCGCGAGGCCGGTGCGGTCGTCCACCCAGATCGCGCCCTCGCCGAGCACGCGCACGCCGATCAGGCCCTGCTGCGCGGCGTATTCGCCGAGCGCGGGCACCCATTCGGCGGCGGCGCGGCCCATGTAGGACACGCCGGGGTCGGTCGCCAGCGACAGTCGGCTGGCTTCCGACAGGTGGCTCATGGCCTCGCCCACGCGGCGGATCGCGGCGTCGTGGTCGGCGATCGCCTGCATCGCGTCGTCGTGCGCGGCCGCGGCCTTGGACCATGCGGCGCGCACCGCGGCCAACGGCTTGTCCAGGCCCTTGCCGGCCATCGACGCCTTCTGCCAGGCGTCGAACGTTTCCAGCTGCTTCGCGACCTCGGCGCCGGCGGCCTGCTCCGCGGCCGGATCGATCTGGTCCTTGGCCGAGCGCCGCACCACCAGCTGCGAGTGCCGCTGCATCGCCAGCATCGTCTGCTGCAGCTGGGCCAGGCCGGTGATGCCGGCGCGCTGCAGGCGCGCGTCGGCGAGCTCGGCGCTGGCGCGCACCTCGATGATCCCGCCCAGCACGGCGCAGGTGACGAGGAAGGACGCGCCGATCACCATCGCCTTGTGGCTGAAGCGCAGGCGCGCCATCAACCGGGTGGAGGGCGCCAGCAGGCGGTCGATGAGCGGGGAAGCGGAACGGAGCATGCGGGCCTCTGACGGCGAGGAACACCCGGATCGGGTCACTCCTGCAGCATCGGCCCGCGCCCCGCGAACTTTAGCCGGGGTCGCGATGCGGGCATTGCGTCACGCTTTCGCGCAAGCGTGCTCAAGCTTTTCCCGGCCGCGCCGATGCCGGGGGCATCTGCAAGCCCCGGAGCTTCCCCATGCGTCATGTCATCGCCGCCACCGGCCTGTTGCTGCTCGCGGTGTCCTTCGCGACCCCCGCCTCCGCCGACCTCAAGCCGATCAAGCGGGTCGAGCCCGAATACCCCATCGACGCGGTGCGTTCCGGCACCCAGGGCTTCGTCGAACTCGAGTTCACGGTCGACGCCAACGGCAAGGTCACCAGCGTCTCGGTGGTCAACGCGCGCCCCTCGCGGACCTTCGAAAAGGCCGCGGTGAGCGCGGTCAAGCAGTGGCAGTTCGCCCCGGGCGGCGGCCGCGGCAAGGTCCGCCTCGATTTCAAGCTGTGAGCTGACCGGCTTACAGGGGAAAGGGAACGCACCTTCGGGTGCGTTTTCTTTTTGTGGCGACGAAAAGGTCCTCCCTTTCCGCCGACCGCTCCCTCCCCCGCTTGCGGGGGAGGGCTGGGGTGGGGGGAGTCCCGGCGAAAGGCCGCACCCTCGCCCTCGCGCTGACGCGCTCGACCTCTCCCGAAGCGGGAGAGGTGACAGCAAGAAGCAGCGCTGCGAAGGTCTCGGTCGTTCCCCCTCTCCCGCTTGCGGGAGAGGGTCGGGGTGAGGGCGAGTCCCGAAGGGCGGGGGCAGAACCCCGCCCGGCGCTCAGGCCGCCTCCGCCTCCAGCGCGTCCACCGCCTCGGCCACCAGGCCCATCTCGGCGCTGGTCATCAGCCGCTCGATGTCGATCAGCACCAGCATGCGCTCGTCGACCAGGCCGATGCCGGTGAGGAACTTGCGGTCGATCGCGCTGCCGGCCAGGTCCGGCACCGCGCTCACCTGCGCGGCGTCGAGCTGGAGGACGTCGGAGACCGCGTCCACCACCATCCCCACCACGCGCTGGCCGACGTTGAGCACGATCATCACCGTGGTCGGGCCGTAGTCCGCGTTCGCGAGGCCGAACTTCACCCGCATGTCCACCACCGGCACGATCAGGCCGCGCAGGTTGATCACGCCCTTGATGTAGTCGGGCGCCTCCGGCAGCCGGGTGACCGCGTCGTAGCCGCGGATCTCCTGCACCTTCAGGATGTCCACGCCGTATTCCTCGGCGCCGAGGGTGAAGGTCAGGTACTCGCAGGCGGGGGCGGTATCGGCAGGCGTGCTCATGGGAACGTTCGACGCAGTGACAGCCACGACAACGGCCGCGGCGCGGGATTCTTGAACCGGCGCGCGGCGCTCATGCCGCCGCCGGCAGCCGCAGCGCGGCGCCCAGGCCGCCCGCGTCCACGATCAGCGCGACCCGGCCGTCGCCGAGGATGGTCGCGCCGGAGACGCCGGCCACGCGCCGGTAGTTCGCCTCCAGGTTCTTGACCACCACCTGCTGCTGGCCGAGCAGGGCGTCGACCTCCAGCGCCAGCCGCCGCTCGCCGCTCTCGACCACCACCGCGATGGCGTCGCCCTGGCGCGGGCGCGCGGGCAGCCCGTAGAACGCGGCCAGGTCGACCAGCGGCATGCATTCCTCGCGCAGGCGCAGCACGCGGCCGTTGCCGGCGATCGCATGGACGTCGCCGGGCGCGGGCTGCAGCGATTCGACCACGGTGTTGAGCGGCACGATGAAGACCTCGCCGCCGACCGCGACCGACATCCCGTCGAGGATCGCCAAGGTCAGCGGCAGCCGGATGGCGACGGTGGTGCCGGCGCCCTGGCGGCTTCGGATCTCGACCTGGCCGCCGAGCGACTGGATGTTCTTGCGCACCACGTCCATGCCGACGCCACGGCCGGACAGCTCGGTGAGCTGCTCTGCGGTGGAGAAGCCGGGCGCGAACACCAGGTCCCAGACCTGCGCGTCGGTCGGGTTCTCCGGCACCGGGATGTTGCGCTCGACGGCCTTGCGCAGGATGCGCTCGCGGTCCAGGCCGCGGCCGTCGTCGCTGATCTCGATCACGATGTGGCCGCCCTGGTGCGCGGCCGACAGGCTCAGGGTGCCGGTCTCGTCCTTGCCGGCGGCGCGGCGGTCGGCCGGCGCCTCCAGGCCATGGTCGATCGCGTTGCGCACCAGGTGCACCAGCGGGTCCACGATCTTCTCGATCATGCCCTTGTCGAGCTCGGTGCCTTCGCCGGCGGTGCGCAGGCGCACCTTCTTGTCCAGCTGCGAGGCGAGGTCGCGCACCATCCGCGGGAAGCGGCTGAAGGCGAACTGGACCGGCAGCATGCGCACGCCCATCACCGCTTCCTGCAGGTCGCGGGTGTTGCGCTCGAGCTGCTCGAGGCCGGCCAGCAGCGATTCGTGGGCCACCGGGTCGAGCCCGACCGAGCGCTGGCGCAGCATCGCCTGGGTGATGACCAGTTCGCCGACCAGGTTGATCAGCGCGTCCACCTTGGTGACCGCGACGCGGATCGAGCCGTCGGTGTCGGACGCGCGCTGCGCGAACCGGGCGACGTTGCCGCCCTCTGCCGCCTCTTCCGCCGGCATGGCCTGTGCCGCGACCGCGTCGATGGTGAGCTCGCACTCGTCCTCGACCCAGGCAAAGGCCTCGGCGATCGCCTTGCGCGGCACCGTGCCCGGCAACTCCAGGTCCCAGGCGAGGTAGGCGGTGTGCGGGTCGAGCTCCGCGAACGGCGGCAGGCGCTCGTCGCGGCAGCGCGCGGTGACCGGGCCGTGCTCGGCGAGCTCGCGCAGGATCCGCAGCGGATCGTTGCCGCTCAGGAACAGCGACGGCGCAGGCGTGAAGTCGACGGTCCAGCGTTCCGGCGCCGCGTCCGCGGCCTGCGTCGCCGCGGCGGCCGCGCCCTCGGTGCCGAGCATGCGCTCGAGCCCGGCACGCGCGCGCGCCAGCGCGACCTCGTCGATCGCGTCGCCGTGCTCGGCCGCGGCCAGCAGGCCGTGCAGCACGTCCACCGCCGCCAGCAGCGCGCCGATCGCCTCGCTGCCGAGCACGCGCTTGCCGCCGCGCGCCTCGTCCAGCAGGGTTTCCAGCAGATGGGTGAGGTCGGTGATCGAGGAAAAGCCGAAGGTCGCCGCGCCGCCCTTGATCGAGTGCGCGGCGCGGAACACCACGTGGATGGTTTCGCCGTCGCCCTGCGCGGACTCCAGCGCGAGCAGGCCGCGCTCCATCGCCGCGAGGTTCTCGCGGCTCTCCTCGAAGAACGCGGCGTGGAACTGGCGGATGTCCATCGGGCCTAGCCGAGCACCTTGCGCACGGTGGCCAGCAGCTGCTCCGGATCGAACGGCTTGACCAGCCAGCCGGTCGCGCCGGCGGCCTTGCCTTCCTGCTTCTTGTCGCTGCCCGACTCGGTGGTCAGCATCAGCAGCGGGGTGAACTTGTAGTTGGGCAGCGCGCGCAGCTGGCGGATGAGCTCGATGCCGTCCATGCGCGGCATGTTGACGTCGGTCACGACCGCGTCGAAGCGCTGGTCGCGGGCGATGTCCAGCGCCGCCTGCCCGTCCTCCGCCTGTTCGACGGAGTAGCCGCCGGTCGTGAGCGCGAAGCTCACCATCTGCCGCATGGAGGTGGAATCGTCGACGATCAGCAAACGGGCGCTCACTCGGTTTCTCCGGGGTCTTCTTCGGATGGCAGGCCCAGGCCGGCGGCCAGCGCGAGGTCGCGCGCGGCCTGCGCCAGCGCGGGCGAGGGTTCGGTGATGGTGGTCGCACGGCCGGCCGCGGCGCGGTCGCGCACGAAGGCGTGCAGCAGCTGCAGTCCGGCGGTGTGCACGCGGCGCACCTCGCCGCCGCCGAGCGCCAACGGCTCGGCGTCCTCGAGGTGCGGCAGCAGCGCCGCGTGCAGGTCGGCGACGTGCTCGATGCCGAGATCGGGTTGCAGCGGGATCTCGCTCATGGATAGGGCTCCGGCCGGCGCCTCGCGGGGTGGGTCGGAACCATTAACGGCGCCCGGGCGCCGGACTTGAGTCTTCGGCTCAGCGCGAGCGGTCCTCATCGCCCCTTGCCGCACCGCGCTCGCCCGAGGTCTGGCGCGCGGCCTGGTCCTTGGTCGGCGCCTTGTCGCCGCTGCCGGCGAGGTCGCGGCGCTGTTCGTCGGTAACGTTGCCCAGGCCCTGGCCGAGGTTCTTGCCGATGTCGTGCTGCTTGCGGTCGCGGTCGCCCATGGTCGGATCCTCGATGGTTTGGCGGACCGATGGTGGCGCGGCGCGGGTGCAGGGCGGGTGGAGCCGGCGGCGACGTGGCGGCGACGCGGTGCGGCCTACACTTGCCGCCTCGTCACGGAGTCCGGCCATGCGGCATGCGCGCGTCTTGCTGCTTGCCGCCAGCCTGCTGGGGCTGGCGGGCGCCGCCGCCTGCGGCCGGACCGAGGAGGCCGCCATGCCCGCTTCGTCGTCCATGCCGCACGCCGCCGCCGGCGATTCGTCGCTGGCGCTGCGCTCGCCCGCCTTCGCGCCCGGACAGCCGCTGCCGATGCGCTTCACCTGCGAGGCGGAGGGCGTGTCGCCGCCGCTGCAGTGGAGCGGGGTGCCGGCCGGCACGCGCAGCCTGGCGTTGATCGTCGAGGATCCGGACGCGCCCGATCCGGCGGCGCCGCAGCGGGTGTTCGTGCACTGGGTGCTGTACGACCTGCCGGCGGGTAGCGACGGCCTGCCCGAGGGCGTCGCCGCCGCGCAGCTGCCGGCGGGCACGCGGCAGGGCCGCAACGACTGGAAGCGCACGGGCTTCGGCGCGGCCTGTCCGCCGGTCGGCCGGCACCGCTACGTGCACCGGCTGTACGCGCTCGACATCGCGCTGCCCGACCTGCACGAGCCGGACAAGGCGCGCCTGCTGGCGGCGATGGAAGGCCACGTGCTGGCGCAGGCGGAGCTGGTGGGGACGTACGAAAAGCGCGCGCATTGAGCGCCGCGGGGCGCGAGAGGCGGTTCCTGCATGTCGTAGAGCGGAGCTTGCTCCGCTGCGTTGCCTGCCGGGTTGCGAGCAGCGGAGCAAGCTCCGCTCTACGGCCTGGCGCTTGCCGCGAGCGTGGGGACACGGGAGGGTGTTTCCGGCTTCCGGCTTCCGGCTTCCGGCTCCCGGCTCCCGGTTACCGGTTACCGGTTGCCAGTCGGTCCCTCACTCGAACAGCGCGTTCGCGTCCAGCAGCACGGTCGGCACGGCGCCGGGGCGGGCGACGCCGATGGTGGCGCGGTCGGCGGCGCGGCGGCGGTGGGTGCCGGGGCGGTAGGGCGGTTCGACCAGGTCGGGGGTGAGGCTGACGACGTC
>DASRZN010000288.1:0-4750 GCA_035686325.1 Lysobacteraceae bacterium | reverse complement strand
ACCAGTCGGCGCCCAGCGCCAGGGTGCGCGCGACATCGAAGGCGCTGACGATCTTGCCGGCCGCGCCGATCCTGATGCGGTCGCGCAAGCCGAGCCCCACCAGGGTGTTGTGCACCAGCATCAGCCCCTCATGCATCGGCACCCCCACGTGGTCGACGAACTCGGCCGGCGCCGCACCGGTGCCGCCCTCCGCGCCGTCGACCACGATGAAGTCCGGCAACACCCCGGTTTCCTGCATCGCCTTGGCCAGCGCGAACCATTCCCACGGATGGCCGATCGCCAGCTTGAACCCGGCCGGCTTGCCGCCGGACAGGCTGCGCAGCTTCGCCACGAATTCCAGCAGGCCGCCCGGGCTTGAAAACGCGCCGTGCCGCGCGGGCGAAATGCAGTCGCGGCCCTCCAGCACGCCGCGGGTGGCGGCGATCTCGGCGCTGACCTTGGCCGCCGGCAGCACCCCGCCATGGCCGGGCTTGGCGCCCTGCGACAGCTTGACCTCGATCATCTTGACCTGCGGATCCAGCGCGTTCTCGGCGAAGCGCTCCTCGCTGAAGTGGCCGTCGTCGTCGCGGCAGCCGAAGTAGCCCGAGCCGATCTCCCACACCAGGTCGCCGCCGTGCTCGCGGTGGTAGGGCGAGATCGAGCCCTCGCCGGTGTCGTGGTAGAAACCGCCCAGCCGCGCGCCGGCGTTGAGCGCGCGGATCGCCGCCGCCGACAGCGCGCCGAAGCTCATCGCCGAGATGTTGAAGACGCTGGCGTCGTAGGGCTGGGTGGCCAGCGCGCCGACCCGCACCCGGAAGTCGTGCGAGGCGATCGCGGTCGGTTGCAGCGAATGGTTGATCCACTCGTAGGCGGGGTCGTACACGTCGTGCTCGGTGCCGAACGGCACCACGTCCATCACCTGCTTGGCGCGCTGGTAGACCAGCGCGCGCTGCTGGCGCGAGAACGGCGCCTCCTCGGTGTCGCGTTCGATGAAGTACTGGCGGATCTCCGGCCCGATCGACTCCAGCCCGTAGCGGAAGTGCGCCAGCAGCGGATAATTGCGGCGCAGGGTGCTGCGCCGCTGCAGCAGGTCCCAGGTGCCGAGCAGCGCGAGCAGGCCGAACCCGAGCGCGCCCCAGCGCCAGCCGCGCCCGTCGAGCACGGCCAGCGCGACGCACAGCAGGGTCAGCAGCAGGCTGGCGGCATAGGCGGCGTAGCGCAGCATGCGTCGGCTCCGGCGAGGTCCGGGCCCGAGGATAGCGCGGGCGCGGACTACAGCCGCGCGTCCACCGCATCCTTCGGGAAGATGCCCTTGATGTCGTAGATCACCGCCCGCCCGTTCGCCAGTCGGTGCAGGCCCTCCACCCCGAGCGCGCGGAACTCGTCGTGGGCCACCGCGATCACGATCGCGTCGTAAGCCCCGGGCTGCGGCGAGTCGAGCAGCGTCATGCCGTATTCGTCGCGCGCCTGCGCGGGATCGGCCCAGGGATCGTGGATGTCAACCGCCGCGCCGTATTCGCGGAATTCGCGGGCCAGGTCCACCACCCGCGTGTTGCGCAGGTCCGGGCAGTTCTCCTTGAAGGTCAGCCCGAGCAGCAGGATGCGCGCGCCGGCCACCGCGATGCCGCGCCGGATCATCAGCTTGATGACCTCGGCGGCGACGTGCTGGCCCATCGCGTCGTTGATGCGGCGGCAGGCGAGCAGGATGTCCGGGTAGTAGCCGGTCGACTGCGCCTTCTGGATCAGGTAGTACGGGTCCACGCCGATGCAGTGGCCGCCTACCAGGCCCGGGCGGAACTTCAGGAAGTTCCACTTGGTACCGGCCGCTTCCAGTACCTCGCCGGTGTCGATGCCGAGCCTATGGAAGATCAGCGCGAACTCGTTGATCAGCGCGATGTTGGCGTCGCGCTGGGTGTTCTCCACGACCTTCGCCGCCTCCGCGACCTGGATGCTGGATGCCTTGTGGGTGCCGGCCGGGATGATGCTGCGGTAGAGCGCGTCGACGAAGTCCGCCGCTTCCGGCGTCGAACCGGACGTGACCTTGGGGATGTCCGCCAGCCGGCGCGCTCGGTCGCCGGGGTTGATCCGCTCGGGGCTGTAGCCGACGAAGAAGTCGTGGTTGAAGCGCAGGCCGGAGGCGCGCTCCAGTTCCGGAACGCAGATCTCCTCGGTCGCGCCGGGATAGACGGTGGACTCGTAGACCACCACGTCGCCGCGCGCGAGCACCGCGCCGATTGCGCGGCTGGCCTGCACCAGCGGGCCGAAGTCGGGCTGCTTGTGCTCGTTGATCGGGGTCGGCACGGTGACCACGTAGACGTCGCACCCGCGCAGGTCGGCGACGTCGGCGGACAGGCGCAGCCGGGTCGCCAGCGCGAACTCGGCCTCGTCCACCTCGCGGTTGTCGTCGCGGCCGCCGCGCAGGGCCTCGATGCGGGCGGCGTCGATGTCGAAGCCGAGCGTGTCGTAACGCCGGCCGAAGGCGGCCGCCAGCGGCATCCCGACGTAGCCCAGCCCGACGACCGCGATGCGCGCGCTTGCCAGATCCCGCATTGCCATCCCCCATGTGGTGCCCGGAGTCGGGATCGAACCGACATGGCCTCGCGGCCGAGGGATTTTAAGTCCCTTGCGTCTACCAGTTTCGCCATCCGGGCTCGCGCGCATGGTGCCGCAAGCCGGGGGCGGCGGAAACCCTGGGGTCAGGCCGGGTGGCCGCCCAGCGGGCCCATGTGCTGGCGGTAGTAGCGCAGCTCGGCGATCGAGTCGCGCACGTCGCTGAGCGCGGTGTGCGCGGCGTCCTTGCGCAGCCCGGCCATCAGCTGCGGCGCCCAGCGCCGGGCCAGTTCCTTGATCGTGCTGACGTCAAGGTTGCGGTAGTGGAAGTGGCTTTCCAGCGCCGGCATCAGGCGGTGCAGGAAGCGCCGGTCCTGGCAGATCGAGTTGCCGCACATCGGCGAGCCGTTGGCCGGCACCCACTCGGCCAGGAAGGCCAGGGTCCGCGCTTCGGCTTCGGCGATGGAGACCTTGCTGTCCAGCACGCGCTGCCACAGCCCGGACTTGCCGTGCTGGGTGCGGTTCCATTCGTCCATCGCCTCCAGCGCGGACAACGGATGGGCGATCGCCAACTCGGGTCCTTCGGCGAGGATGTTCAGCTCGGCGTCGGTGACGATGGTGGCGATCTCGATGATCGAGTCGGTGGTCGTGTCGAGCCCGGTCATTTCCAGGTCGATCCAGATCAGGCGGCCTTCGTTGCCGTGGGTCACGTGGCGTTCCCTGTCGCGGTGCTGCGCGCATGATAGCCGAGGCGCCGCCCTGCCCCACGCCTCATTCAAGCGGCGGCTTGCCGCGCTTGCCGCGGAAGTAGTTGCTCAGGCGGCGGCCGGCTTCGTCGGCGAGCACGCCGCCGTGCACGGCGACCCGGTGGTTGTGGCGCGGGTCGGCGAGGAGGTCGAACACGCTGCCCGCGGCGCCGGTCTTCGGGTCGGCGGCGGCGAACACCACGCGGGCCACGCGCGCGTGGACCAGCGCCATCGCGCACATCGCGCAGGGCTCCAGGGTCACGTACAGGGTGCTGCCGAGCAGGCGGTGGTTGCCTGCCCGCCGGCCGGCGGCGCGCAGGGCGACGATCTCCGCGTGCGCGGTCGGGTCGTTGTCGGTGATGTTGCGGTTCCAGCCTTCGCCGAGCACCTCGCCGTCGGCCGACACCAGCACCGCGCCGACCGGGATCTCGTCGTGCTCGCGCTCGGCGCGTTCGGCGAGCGCGAGGGCGTGGCGGATCCACTGTTCGTCGGTGGCTGCGGTCGGATCCGGGTTGGTCACGCCTCGCTCCGGGCTTCGTTCAAGGGATCGCTGCCGTCCCTGGCGACGCCTCGCCGCCTTCGGATCGTCCGGACCGGCCTTCCATGGCCGGTCAGCAGGCGGCCTGCGAGCCAGTGGCTCGCAAGCAGGCCGCCTACTCCCACTCGATCGTGGCCGGCGGCTTGCCGCTGATGTCGTACACCACGCGCGAGATGCCGCGCAGCTCGTTGATGATGCGGTTGGAGACGCGGCCGAGGAAGTCGTACGGCAGGTGCGCCCAGTGCGCGGTCATGAAGTCGATGGTCTCGACCGCGCGGAGCGCGATCACCCATTCGTAGGCGCGTGCGTCGCCGACCACGCCCACCGACTTCACCGGCAGGAACACCGCGAAGGCCTGGCTGACCTGGTCGTACAGGTCGGCACGGCGCAGTTCCTCGATGAAGATGTGGTCGGCGCGCGCCAGCAGCTCGGCGTATTCCGGCTTGACCTCGCCGAGGATGCGCACGCCCAGCCCCGGCCCCGGGAACGGATGCCGGTAGACCATCTCGCGCGGCAGGCCGAGCTCCACGCCGAGCCGGCGCACCTCGTCCTTGAACAGCTCGCGCAGCGGTTCGACCAGGCCCAGCTTCATGTCCGCCGGCAGGCCGCCGACGTTGTGGTGGCTCTTGATGACGTGCGCCTTGCCGGTCTTGCTGCCTGCCGACTCGATCACGTCCGGGTAGATCGTGCCCTGCGCCAGCCACTTCGCGTTCTTCAGCTTGCCGGCCTCCTCGTCGAAGATCTCGACGAACAGGTTGCCGATGATCTTGCGCTTGGCTTCCGGGTCGGCAACGCCTTCGAGCGCCCGGAAATAGCGCTCGCGGGCGTTGACGCGGATCACCTTGACGCCCATGTGCTGGGCGAACATGGCCATCACCTGGTCGCCTTCCTGCCAGCGCAGCAGGCCGGTGTCGACGAACACGCAGGTCAGCTGGTC
>DASRZN010000287.1:0-5010 GCA_035686325.1 Lysobacteraceae bacterium | reverse complement strand
CTCCGATTCCGGCGGGATCCGCACCTCCACCGGTCCCCCCAGGGTCGGCACGCTCACTGTCGCGCCCAGTGCCGCCTCCCATGGCGCCACCGGCAGGCTGTACAGGATGTTGCGGCCGTCCACCTCGAACTGCGGATGCGCGGCGTATTCGACCTCCAGCAGCAGGTCGCCGCCGCGCCCGCCCTGCCCGGCCAGGCGGATCACCTGCCCGGGGCGCACGCCCCTGGGCACGCGCACGTCCAGGGTCTTGCCGCCGACGCCGATGCGCACGCTGCTGCCGGCGTAGACCGCTTCCAGCGGTACTGCCAGCCGGGCGCGGGTGTCACCGCGCGGCTGGCCGCGGCCCTGGCCGGCGCCGCCCGCGCGCCGGCGCCCGAACAGCTCCTCGAAGAAGTCGGAGAAGCCGCCGCCCGCGCCGCCGCCGGCGAAGATCTCGTCGAAGTCGAAGCCCTCCGCCCCGCCCTGGCCGAAGCCGCCCGGCGGCGCGTGCACCTCGTCGCCCGGCCGGTAGCCGCGCGTGCGCAGCTGGTCGTAGGCGGCGCGCTTCTGTGGATCGCGCAGCGCCTCGTACGCCTCGTTGACGGCCTTGAACCTGTCCTCGGCGTCGGCTTCCTTGCTGACGTCCGGGTGGTACTTGCGCGCGAGCTTGCGGTAGGCCGACTTGATCTCGGCTTCGCCCGCGCTCGGCTCCACGCCGAGGATGTCGTAGTAGTCCTTGAACTGCATCCGCGCTCCTTGCCGGTGCTGCGGCCCGCGCCGCGCCGCCGGCCATCATGCCGGAGACGCGGCGCGGCCGCCGTCGTCACTGCTGGGTGGCGGGCGCGTCGATCGTGCGGGCCGCCTGGGTGCCCTCGTGGCGGCCGACCTGGATCCGGCGCGGCGCCGCTTCCGGGCGCTTGGGGATCACGATCTCCAGCACGCCGTTGCGTCCGTGCGCCTGGATGCCTTCGGGGTCGGCGCTGTCGGGCAGCGCGAAGCGGCGATGGAAGCTGCCGTAGCTGCGCTCGATGCGCGAGAAACGGTCGGTTTCGCGCGTGCTCTCGCTGCTGCGCTCGCCCTTGATGGTCAGGATGCCCTTGTCCATGGACACCTCGATGTCGTCCGGATCGATCCCGGGGAGATCCGCGTACAGCACGAAGCGGTCCTTCTCCTCCTTGACGTCCACGCGCGGCACCCACTGGCTGGTCACGACCGAACTGTCGTCGGTGTCTTCCTGGCCGAACAGGCTGCCGTCGAACAGGCGGTCGAAGGCCTGGCGCAGCTCGTCCCGGTACTGGTTGCCCTGCACGGGCCACTGGCGGTAACGCAGGTAGTTCATGTGAGGCTCTCCTCTGCAGGCAAGTGCGGCGCGGGGGACGCCGCCTTCCCCGCACATGGCCCTGCCCCGGCGGATTTCAAGTGGGGCACGTCTTCACCGCGGGCCGGCCCCAGGGCGCATACACTCGGTTTTCACTTTCCACGGAGCTCCCGCATGACCATCCAAGCCGGCGACCGCCTGCCCGAGGTCGTCGTCCAGCGCATCGGCGAAGGCGTCGAGACGGTGGACACGCGGACCCTGTTCGACCACAAGAAGGTGGTGATCTTCGCGGTGCCCGGGGCGTTCACCCCGACCTGTTCGGAGAAGCACCTGCCCGGCTACGTCGAGCACATGGACGCGTTCCGCCAGCGCGGGGTCGAGGTCGCCTGCATCGCGGTCAACGATCCCTTCGTCATGCAGGCCTGGGGGCAGAGCCAGCACGTGCCTGGCGACCTGATGATGCTGGCCGACGGCAACGGCGACTTCACCCGCGCGCTCGGCCTGGAGATGGACGCGAGCGCATACGGAATGGGCAAGCGCTCGCGGCGCTTCGCGATCTACGCCGAGGACGGCGTGGCGCGCGAGGTGTTCGTCGAGGCGCCGGGGGAGTTCCGGGTGTCCTCCGCCGAGCACGTGCTCGAGCGCATCCCGGGATCCGCCAACGCGGGAGGTGTGTCATGAACACGGTGCAGCCCATGGTCCCGCCCGGCTTCACCGACGTCGCCACGCTGCGCGCCAACGCGCGCCTCAACATCGAGCAGGGCGCGGTGACGCCCAGCTACGGCGCCGACCGCGAGGTCGTGCTCGACCTGCTCAACCAGGCGCTGGCCACCGAATGGGTGTGCGCGCTGCGCTACTACCGGCACTGGTTCATGGCGTCGGGAATGCTCGCGGGCTCCGTCAAGCCGGAGTTCCTCGAGCATGCGCAGCAGGAACTGGAGCACGCCCACCAGATCGCGGAGCGCATCGTCGAGCTCGGCGGCGAGCCCGACCTCGATCCGGATACGCTGACCGCGCGCTCGCACGCCCAGTACCACATCGGCAACGACCTGCGCGAGATGGTGCGCGAGGACCTGATCGCCGAGCGCATCGCGATCGACAGCTACCGCGAGATGATCAACTTCATCGGCGACCGCGACACCACCACCAAGCGCATCCTCGAAGGCATCCTGGCGCAGGAGGAGGAACACGCCGACGAGTTCGCGGACCTGCTCAACGGCTGGATCGGCGAGTAGCGCCCGCAGCACGGAAAATGCGGTACTAGCGCAACAAGCGGAATCGTAACTGCGCCCACGCGCCGCTGTCGGAGAGTGCGGTGAGGGTGTGCTCGCCCGGTTGCTCCAGCGCGTACGCGAACGCGCCCTGCCCCTGCGACTCGCCGGCCAGGCGACCGTCGAGCAGCCAGCGCACCCGCGCCGATCCGCCCAGCGCGCGCAGCGACAGCTGCAGGGGTTTCGCGCTGCCCGGCGGGCGCGCCAGCACCGCGCCGTCGTCGACGCCGGCGATGCGCAGGCTCTCGCCTGCCTCGCGGCCGTCGTCCGCGCAGTCGGGTGACAGCGGCGGCAGGCGCGCGGCGGCGCGCTCGGACGCGCGCAACCATGGCGACGCCAGCGCCGGCCAGCGCGCGACTTGCGCCGGCTTGCGTTCGTGCGCCGCGCTGCAGGTCGCCGACAGGCGCAGGCCGCTGGCGGCGTCCACCTCGAAGCGTTCCAGGCCCGCGCTCCACAGCCGCGCGTCGCGCTCGGCGGCGGTCGGCGGCAGCAGGCCGTCGAGCACCCACGCGTCCATCCGGCGCTGGCACAGCGCGGGCGCCCGTGGATCGGGCGGCAAGCCAAGCGGCCAGCACACCGCGCGCCGCTGCACGCTCGCGGGCGGCGGTTGCCGCATCGCCGCGCCGGGGCCCGCGGGCAGGCTGTCGACCACCTCGAACAGCAGCGGCAGCGCGGTCACCGCGCCGTACTGGCCGGGCAGCGGCGTGCCGTCCGGGCGCCCGACCCACACGCCGACCGTGTAGCGCCGGGTCGCGCCCAGCGCCCAGGCATCGCGGTAGCCATAGCTGGTGCCGGTCTTCCAGGCGACACGCGGGCGGCCACGCGTGTCGAAGGTGTCGGCCACCTGCCCCGGCCGCGGATGCGCCTCGAGGATCTCGCGCACGATCCACGCCGCGCCCGGCGACAGCAGGCGGCGGTCCACGCGCGGCGCGCCTTCGGCGTAGCGAACGCGCCCGGCGATGCCATCGCGGTCCAGCGCGGCATAGGCGCCGACCAGGTCCTCCAGCCGCGCGCCGGTCCCGCCGAGGATCATCGACAGGTTGGGCCCGGCGCCGGGCGGCCAGCGCAGCGCGATGCCGGCGTTGGCCAGGCGCGCGGCGAAGCGGTTCGGACCGACCCGGTCGAGCAGGTCCACCGCGGGAATGTTGAGCGAGAGCCGCAACGCCTCCGCCGCGCCCACCGGCCCGTTGTAGGCCTTGTCGAAGTTGCCGGGCCGGTAGTCGCCGAAGGACTGCGGCGCGTCCACCAGCAGGCTTTCGGAATGGATCAGCCCGTCCTCCAGCGCGAGGCCGTACAGGAAGGGCTTGAGGGTCGAGCCGGGCGAACGCCAGGCGCGCACCATGTCCACCTGGCCGAGGCGCGCGGCGTCGGTGAAGTCGACCGAACCGACGTAGGCGCGTGCCTCCATCGTCGCGTTGTCCACCACCAGCAGCGCGGCCGAAGTGCGCTCCGGCAGGTCGGAGAAGTAGGCGGCGACGCGTTCCTCGAGCGTGCGCTGCAGGTCCATGTCGAGGGTGGAACGGATGCGCGCGGCGTGCGGGTTGGCGGCGCGCAGCCGCCGCGCCAGCAGCGCGGCGTGCAGTGGCGGATGCAGCGCGCGCGCGACCACCGGCTCGATCCGCGCGTCGGCGACCTGCGCGCGCGACCACGCGCCGAGCGCGGCCATGCGCGTCAGCACCTTGTCGCGCGCGGCGCGGGCGCGCGCCGGCTCGCGGTCCGGGCGCAGCCGGCTAGGCGCCTGCGGCAGCACGGCGAGCAACGCCGCCTCCGCGTGCGACAGCCGCGCCGCCGGTTTGCCGAGGTAGGCCCAGCTGGCCGCCTGCACGCCCTCGATGGTCCCGCCGAACGGCGCGCGGTTGAGGTAGAGCGCGAGGATCTCGCGCTTGGACAGGTGCGCCTCCAGTTGCAGCGCGCGCAGGACCTGGCGCAATTTGGCGCCGATGCCGCGGCGCGCACCGGTCGGCGGGTCGATGAGGCGCGCGACCTGCATGGTGAGGGTGGAACCGCCGGACACCACCCGCCCGTTGCGCAGCCACTGCAGGCCCGCGCGCAGCAGCGCCGGCGGGTTGATCCCGGGATGCCGCCAGAACCAGCGGTCCTCGTACTGGAGCAACGCGTCGAGGTATAGAGGCGAAACCTCATCCACCGTGACCGGGTAACGCCAGATGCCGGCGCGATCGGGAAAGGCACGCAGCGGCGTGCCGTCGGCGGCGAGCACGACGGTGCCGCCATCGCGATCGCGCGGCAGCGGCAGCGGGAACGCGAGGTCGGCCAGCATCGCGGCCGTGGCGAGCAGCAGCAGCGCGAGCGCGAGCTTCAGGACGGCGCGGCGCAGCGCGACCGACCCGTGTTTCATCCCGCTCGCGCTGGCGTCCTCTCCGCCCACCCGATCGTCATCACTCCCCGGGCTGCTTCACGGTCATGCTTGCGGGCATCGACTTG
>DASRZN010000286.1:0-3338 GCA_035686325.1 Lysobacteraceae bacterium | reverse complement strand
GTTGGAGGACGCCGCGCGCGAGGTGCGCGACGAGCTCGCGCGGCAGGGGCCGCTGGCGCAACGGACCTGGGGCGAGCGCAACACCGCCCGCATCTGCCATCCGCTCGCGCGCGCCCTGCCCGGGCCGCTGAAGCCGTTGCTGTGCATGCCGGCCGAGCCGCTGGCGGGCGACGTCGACATGCCGCGCGTGGTCGGGCCGGCGTTCGGCGCGTCCGAGCGGCTGGTGGTCGCGCCCGGCCACGAGGCCGACGGCCTGCTGCACATGCCCGGCGGCCAGAGCGGCCACCCGCTGTCGCCCTACTGGGGCGCCGGCCACGCCGACTGGGTCCAGGGGCGGCCCACGCCACTGCTGCCCGGCCCGACCGAACACACCCTGCGGCTCGTGCCGTCGCACGCTGGGACGGGCCGCTAGCCGGCGCCGGGCGCGAAAATGGTTGGGGCGCGGCGGGCGGGAGAGGTGGGCAGGACTGTATGCGCCATGGATGGCGCATCCAAGCCTCCATGGATGGATTCACGGCGTGTCCTGCACGCCTCTCCCGTCCGCCGCGCTCGCGCGCCGTCCAACGGGTTTTCCGCTGACCGCGCTCGTACGGAATCTCGCTCGATCAGCCCACCAACCGCAGGCTCAGCGGATAGCGGTAGGGCTCGCCGTTGAACGCGCGCACGGCGGCGATGATGCTGCACACCAGCCACGTCACCGCGATCGCGGCGGCGGCCAGCGCCAGCAGCACGCCCGCCGGCACGGTCAGCAGCAGGCCGATGCCGAGGGTCAGCACCGACACCCCGACCAGCACCACCACCAGCAGGCATGCGGCGAACGCGTAGATCAGCATGCTCAGGTTGAAGTTGAGCGCCTCGCGTGCGTGCTCGGCGATGAACGGCGACTCGTCGCGCTTGAGCAGGTACACCGCCAGCGCGCCGACCACGCCGGCGATGCCCGCCGCCCAGCTGGTCAGCAGGGCCAGCAGCAGCGCGGCCAGGTGGGCCGTCGCCGCCCAGTGGCGGTCGTGCTCGGACGGTCGCGCCTGCGGCAGGGAATCGAAGGTGGTTTCCATGGCGGCTCCTGCGGAAGACTTCCCAGACAGGATGGGGCTTGCCGCGGCCGATGCAAGCAGGACCGATGGCCTATACGGCAGTGCGCCAAAAAAAGAAGCGCCGCCCTCGCGGGCGGCGCCTGATGCAGCATGAATGCGCGGCTTGCCTACTTGATCAACCGGATCGCCAGCGGATAGCGGTAGCTCACGCCCTCGTTGGCTTTCAGGCCGGCGATGATGCTGAAGATGAGGCTGACGACCCACGCCGCCAGGCTGATCAGCGGACCGATCAGGATGATGGTGAGCACCATGCCGGCGACGTAGCCGATCAGGATGGTGATCTGGAAATTGAGCGCTTCCTTGGCCTGGTCGTTGAGCCAGGCCTTGTCGGCCCGGTCCTTGTTCATCAGCCAGATGATCAGCGGCACGATGAAGCCCAGGATGATCCCGGACAGGTGGGTCAGCATCGCCAGCGTGCGGTCTTCCTGCGTGGCCGGCGCGGCCGCTTCGTTGATCTCGCTCATTTCAGTCCCCCGGAAAGGTGTGAATGGGTCGGTGCCCGGCGTCAATCGAAACACCTGCCCTGACCAACGTCAATCGGTCCCGGCAACGGTCATTCTCCCGACCAGGATCGAGCCCGTGAGGATGTGGGATCGCCGGTCCACGTCGCTGCCCACCGCCTCGATCGCGGCGAACATGCGCTTGAGGTTGCCGGCGATGGTGATCCCGTCCACCGGCCAGGCGAGCTGCCCGTCCTCGACCCAGAACCCGGCGGCGCCGCGCGAATAGTCGCCGGTGACCGGGTTGATGCCCTGCCCCATCAGCTCGGTGACCAGCAGGCCGCGGCCCATCGCGCCCAGCAGCGAGGCGAAATCGCCGGCGTTCGAGGCGACCCGCAGGTTGTGCACGCCGCCGGCGTTGGCCGTGGTCGCCAGGCCCAGTTTGCGCGCCGAATAGCTGCCCAGCACGTAGCGCTGCAGCACCCCGTCCGCGACCAGCGGCGACTCGCGGGTGGCCACGCCTTCCATGTCGAAGGCGGCCGAGCGGAAGCCGCGCGGCAGGAACGGCAGTTCCTCGACCGCGAACCAGTCCGGGAAGATCCGCTGGCCCGCCGCGTCCACCAGGAAGCTGGCGCGCCGGTACAGCGCGCCGCCCGACACCGCGCCGATCAGGTGGCCGATCAGCGAGCGCGCGACTTCGGCGGCGAACAGCACCGGCATCTCGCCGGTGCCGACCGAGCGCGGCGCCAGCCGCGCGGCGGCGCGCTCGGCGGCGCGACGGCCGACCGCGGCCGGCGCCTCCAGGTCGTCGGCCGACAGCGCGGCGGTGTACCAGCCGTCGCGCTGCATGCCCTCGCCCTGGCCGGCGATCAGTGCGCAGCCGATGGTGTGCTGGGTGCTGCGCTCGCGGCCGAGGAAGCCGTGCGAGTTGGCGTAGACGTGCAGCGACGCGCCGGTGCCGATCGAGGCCCCGTCGGAATTGCGGATGCGGGCGTCGCTCTCGCGGCCGGCGTTCTCGCAGGCCAGCGCGAGGTCGACCGCGCGGTCGGCCTCCAGCGCCCACGGGTGCCACATGTCGAAGTCCGGGAAGGCGCCGTCCTGCGGGCGCGCCATCAGGTCCTGGTCTGCCAGTCCCGCGGCCGGGTCTTCCTCGGTGTGCCTGGCGATCGCGCAGGCCTGGTCGACGGTGGCGTCCAGGCTCGACTCGCGCAGGTCGGCGGTGCTGGCGCTGCCCTTGCGCTGGCCGAAGAACACGGTCACGGCGATGCCGCGGTCGCGGGTGGATTCGACCGTTTCCACCTCGCCCATGCGCACGTTGACGTTGAGGCCGTGCTCCTCGGAGCAGGACACCTCGGCCTGGCTGGCGCCGCGCTGGCGGCAACGGTCGAGCAGTTGTGCGGCGATGTCGGCGAGTCGGTCGAGCCGCGCCTGGCTGTCGTCGGCGAGGGGCGCCGTGGAGGAGACGATGCTGTTCAATGGCTTATCCTTTGCGTGGCCGTCGTCCCGTGCGCGGCGAAGGCGCCGCGACCGCGGCGCCCGCGGCGGGGACGACCGGAGGAGACAGGATGCGCGGACGCGACCCCGAGAGCGGCGACTACCTCGCCCCCAGCCGCAGCGCGCAGCGCCGCGCGGCGCTGGACGTGCTGGCGCTGGGGCAGAAGCTGGCCGGCCTGAGCGACGCGCAACTGGCGCGGCTGCCGATCCCGGAGCAGCTGCTGCCGCACATCGTCGAGACCCGCCGGATCACCTCGCACGTGGCGCACAAGCGCCAGCTCGCCTTCCTCGCCAAGCAGATGCGGCGCGA
>DASRZN010000285.1:0-5199 GCA_035686325.1 Lysobacteraceae bacterium | reverse complement strand
GGATCCCGCACACCGCGATCATCCCGGCCAAGAAGGACGCGCTCGGCGCCAGCCTCGCCGACTTCCTGTGCCGGCACTTCCTCACCCGCGAGCAGGTCGGCGCGCGCCTGCGCAGCTTCGACGTGGCCGCGCGCCTGGCCGACAGCCTGGCCCAGCCACGCACTGCGGAGAAGCTCGGCGACGCCATCACCCGCGCCGCCCCGCACCTGATCGCGCTGGTCGACAGCGAGCAGCTGCACCGCTTCCTGCACCGGTTGGTGGACGCGCGGCTGCGCCAGGTGGACCTGTCCGGGGTCGCCGCGTTCGGCCTGCGCCAGCTCACCGCGAGCGGTCGCCACGAGGCGCTGGTGGACGATTTCCTCGCCTACCTGCAGCGCGTGCTGGCGACGCCGGAGATGCACGAGCGCCTGGCGACCCTGGCCGGTCGCGAGGTGTGGCGGATCCTGCGCCTGGTGCGGCTGGACCGGATGGTGGCCGACCGCATCGCGCGCAAGCTGGTGAGCGGCGCGACCACCCTGGTCGGCGAGATGGCCGCCGACCGCGACCACGAGGTGCGCCAGCGCCTGGCGCAACAACTCGCGGCGCTGGTCGCGCGGCTGGAGGAAGACCCGGAGCTGCGCGACCAGGTCGCGCGCTTCCGCGACCAGCTGCTCGACCAGGCCGAACTCGGCGCCTACCTGCGCGGGCTGTGGGGCGACCTGATCGCCTGGCTGCAGGCCGACGTGCGGCGCGAGGACTCGCAGCTGCGCGCGCGCATCGCCAGGGGCGCGCAGGTGGTCGGCGTCGCGCTGCGCGAGGATGCCGCGACCCGCGCCTGGCTCAACGGCTGGATCCAGGACGCCTGCGAGCCGCTGATCGAGCGCTACCGCGACGCGATCCGCGCCTACATCGTCGAGCGCATCGAGCAGTGGAGCGCGGAGGAGCTGACCCGCGAACTGGAACTGAGCATCGGCACCGACCTGCAGTACATCCGCTACAACGGCACCGCGGTCGGCGCGCTGATCGGCGGACTGCTGTACCTCGCCGGCTGGCTCGGCGGGCTACTGCTGCGCTGACGCCGGCGGTCGCTGCGCCGGCAGCGGTGCCACCAGCACCTCGCAGCCGCTGCCGAAGTCCACCTTGCGGCAATTGGTGAAGTACAGCTTGCTGCCGTCGGGCGACCACTTCGGCGCGGTGGCGCGGCCTTCGGTGTTGGCGACCAGCTGCACGTCGCCGCCGTCCGCGTCCATCACGAAGACCTGGTAGTTGGCGTTGCGGTTGCCGGCGAAGGCGATCCGGCGGCCGTCCGGCGACCACGCCGGCCAGCCCTCGAAGCTCGGGTGATTGGTGAGGTTGCGCGGGTTGCCGCCGTCCGCGTCGGCGACGAAGACCTCGGAATTCATCTCGCCGAGCATGCGCCGGAAGGCGATGCGCGTGCCGTCCGGCGACATGATCGGATAGGTGTTGACGCCGCCTGAAACCAGCGTCTCCACCTTGCGCGTGGCGACGTCGATCGCGTAGATCTCGGCGGCGTTCTTGGCCGGCGGGCGCAGGTCGTCGTCGGTGCAGTAGAGGATGCGGCGGCCGTCCGGCGTCCAGCTCGGGTGCAGCGCGTGCTGGTCCTCCGGGGTGATGGTGCGCAGGCCGCTGCCGTCCGGCTTCATCAGCGCCACCTGCTTGCGGCCGTCGGCGATCAGGATGAAGGCGACGGCCTCTCCGTCGGGCGACCAGGCGGGATCCTCGTGGTCGGCGGCGTCGCGGGTGAGCTGGTGCTCGCCGGTGCCGTCGGTGTTCATCACGAACAGCTGCTCGCGGCCCTCCACAATGCGGATGAAGACCATGCGCCTGCCGTCGGGCGACAGTGCGCTGTCCATGTTGTAGGAGTAGGTCAGCTGGTAGGGGATGCCGAGCGGGCTGGACTGCGCATGCGCGGGCGCCGCGGGCAGCGACAGCGCGCATGCGGCCAGGGCCAGGGCACGCCATGCGATCGGTTCCATCGCCGTCTCCCGGGCTCGTCGTCGCCGCCACTGTAGGCGGGGGAGCGGGGCGCGGCAGTGGCGGAAGTCACGCTCGCCTCCGCCAGCCGATCACCCCAGGAGCGCGCCACGGCGGGTGTCCACGTGGATCGCGGCGCGCAGCAGGGCCAGCGCGCGGGTGTTGCGCTCGCGGGTCATGGACGCGCAGCAGTCGGCCGGCACCGCGACCTCGAAGTCGCGCATGTGCGCGTCCAGCGCGGTGGCCAGCACGCAGCCGTCGCCGGCGATGCCGGTGACGACCACCCGGCGCACCTCGAGCTGGGCGAGCAGCACCTCCAGCGGGGTGGCGTAGAAGCCGGAGTGCTTGGGCTTGAGCACGAGGTAGTCGTCGTGCTCGGGCGCGAGCGCGCGCGTCAGCGGTGCGCCGGGCGCGTCGGGCTGGCTGCAGATCGCGACCAGCTCGCGGAAGTCGTTGAGCCAGTGGGTGAAGTTGTCGTTGACGTAGACCACCGGCAAGCCGTCCGCCTTCATGCGTTTTTTCAGGCGCGCGATCGCGCGCGCCGCCGGGAGCGCCTGCGCGCGCATCGCGTCCGCGCCGGGGAAGTCCAGCGGGTTGATCATGTCCACGATCAGCAGCGCGGCGCGCGCGGCATCGGGCGCGTCCTTGCGCCGTCTCGCGTCTGCCGCCGCCTTCGCGCTCACTTGCGCAGCAGCTCCTTCTTGCGCGCCTCCAGCTCCGCGCCCAGGTCCTGGAGCGCCGGCTTGCCGAGCAGCTTGCGCGCGCGCGGGAACATCAGCTTCTCCTCCTCGTCGGCGTGGTGCTCGACCAGTTCCTTGAGCACCTTGGCGCGGCCGCCGAACTGCTCGGAGCCGACGTCGGTCTTCAGCAGGTCGGGCAGCACCAGTTCGCCGGCCGCGCGATGCTCTTCCATCGCCTCGAAGAACATCTTGTCGTCGTCGCTCTTCTGCCCCGCCTCCTTGAACGCCGGGTAGAAGATCTCTTCCTCGATCGCCGTGTGCGCCTCCAGTTCGGCCGCGATCTTCGCCAGCAGGTCCGCGCGCTTCTTCGCCGCGCGGTTGGTGGTCTTGCTGAGGTCGTCGAGCAGCTTGCGGACCTTGCGGTGGTCCTCGGTCAGAAGGGAGATCGCGTCCATCGGGGCGTGTGCCTGCGGGGTGGGGCCCCAGAGCCTTGCGGCTGGGCGCTCATGCCGGCGTGAACGCGGATGGTTGACAGGCGGCGGTGGGATCCGCGGGGAATTTCGTGGGCCCGCGCCCGGGAGGCCGGGGGTATTGCTTTTCCCTTAGCTGGGCATCCTGCCCAGATGCGGGCGCGCGCCATCCATGGCGCGCTGACGCAACACCCCCGCCCTCCCGGTCGCTCGGACAGATCCTGGCGACCTGCCGTAGAGCGGAGCTTGCTCCGCTAAACGGGCGCGAGAGTTGGTGGGGGCGCGTTGGGTGGGAGAGGCAGGCAGGACCGTATGCGCCATGGATGGCGCATCCGAGCCTCCATGGATGGATTCACGGCGTGTCCTGACTGCCTCTCCCGCCCGGCGCGCTCGCGTGGTTCGAGCATGCTCTCTCCGCCGTGTCTGCCCCAAAAGAGAAGGCCGGGTTGCCCCGGCCTTCCTGTGCGCCTTTGTTGTGCCGGGCCGTCAGGCCGCGGCGGCCTGGCGCTGGCGCGGGCCTTCCTGCAGCGCGCGGCGGACCATGGCGACCAGCAGGTCGACTTCGTCCTCTTCGATCGCGAAGTGCGGAGTGAAGCGCAGCGAGTTCTCGCCGCCGTGGATCACGCCGATGCCGTGTTCGCGCATCCACTCCTCGGTCGAGCCGGTGCCGTAGCCCTTGAACTCCTTCGACAGCTCGCAGGAGAACAGCAGGCCGGTGCCCTGGACCTTGGTGATCAGCCCGCCGAGCTCGGCCTTGAGCGCCTCCAGCTTGCGCACCGCCTCGGCGCCGCGCTCGCGGATGTTGGCGCGCAGCTCCGGGGTCAGCATGCCGAGCACCGCGCAGGCGACGTCCAGCGCGCGCGGATTGGCGGTCATGGTGTTGCCGTACACGCCCTTGCGGTAGAGGCCGGCGGCGTGCTCGTCCACCGCCAGCACCGACAGCGGGTACTGGCCGGCGTTGAGCGCCTTCGAGTAGGTCTCCATGTCCGGCGCTTCCAGGCCCTCGAAGCCCGGGTAGTCGACCACCGACAGCACGCCCTGCGCGCGCAGGCCGGCCTGGATCGAGTCCACCAGCAGCAGCGCGCCGTGCGCCCTGGTCAGCTCGCGTGCCAGCGCGTAGAACGCCGGCGGCACGCTGCGGCCCGGGTCGCCTTCGCCCATCACCGGCTCCAGGAACATCGCCTGGATGAACCAGCCGTTGGCGTCGGCGTCGGCGAACGCCTTGCGCAGCGCGGCCTCGTCGTAGGGCTCGATCGCGATCACGCTGTCCTCGCCGCGGAAGCTGGCGAGGTGCTGCAGGTAGGTCTTGCGGGTGGAATCCGAGTACAGCGCCGGGCCTTCGGTGCGGCCGTGGAAGCTGCCCTTGACCACCAGTCGCTTGATCGCGCGGCCGGCGTGGCGCGCGCCCGGGTCGGTCATCAGCTTGGCGTTGATGTCGGCGATGCGCGAGGCCAGCGAGACCGACTCCGAACCGGAGTTCAGGCACAGGAAGCGCGCATACGGGCAGCCGCCGCGGGTGTGGCCGACCTCGGCGCGGATCGCGCGCTCGAAGCGCAGCTGCGACACGCTCGGGGTCATGATGTTGGCCATCACCTGCGGCTTGGCCATCGCGTCCAGGACCGGCTGCGGGGTGTGGCCGAAGCCGAGCATTCCGTAGCCGCCGGAGTCGTGCAGGACCGCGCCCTTGAGGGTGACGATCCACGGCCCGCGCGCGGCCAGCGCGACGTACGGGTTGACGGTGTCGTCGGAATAGAAGTTGACGAAGCCGCCCTGGATCGCGTGGGCCTGCTCGGCCTCGTCCAGGTCCAGCAGGTCGGGGAAGTCGGCGCGCACGCGCTCGTATTCGGTGGCGGCGGCGCGGATCGCCTCGCTCAGCTGCGGGTGGCGGGCGGCGAAGCGCTCGAGGGTCGCGTCGTCCAGGCCGGCGGTGCGGCGGGCGCCGGCGTGCGCGCGCAGCGGCTTCAGGCTGTCGGTGATGGCCATCGGGAATCCTCCGGTGGGCGGTGAAACTCCTTATTATGCCGATCGCTTCGTCATTCGACAGCTGCATTTCGACGGAATAACATCCGATTTCG
>DASRZN010000284.1:0-3184 GCA_035686325.1 Lysobacteraceae bacterium | reverse complement strand
CCGGGGCGGCGGGCGCGGGACGGCGCCCGCCGCAGGGGCCGGGGACCACGCGCAACGCCCGATCGACGAGGACCGCCGGTGAGCGCGCGCGACGGCCTGCTCTGCCATTGCCGCCCGGGCTTCGAGCCCGAACTCGCCGCCGAGTTGCAGGAGCGCGCCGCGCTTGCGGGACTTTCCGCTTACGCGCGCACCGAACGCGGCAGCGCCCTGGTGCAATTGCTCGGCGACGACGGCGCCACGCTGGCACGCGCGCTGCCGTGGCGCGCGCTGGTGTTCGCCCGCCAGAAGCTGCGCCTGCTGGCGGAACTGGAGCAACTCGATCCGCGCGACCGCATCACGCCGGTGCTGGCCGCGCTGGACGGCGCGCCGCGCCCGACCTTCGGCGACGTGTGGGTCGAACATCCGGATTCGGACGCGGGCAAGCCGCTGGCCGCGCTCGCGCGCAGCTTCGGCAACGCGCTGCGGCCGGCGCTGCGCAAGGCGGGCCTGCTGGCGCCGGCGGAAGACCCGTCGCGCCCGCGACTGCACGTCGTCTTCCTCGCCGGCGACCACGCCCTGCTGGCGGTCGCCGAACCGGACGACAGCGCGCCGTGGCCGCTCGGCATCCCGCGCCTGAAGCTGCACGCCGACGCGCCCTCGCGCTCGGCGCTGAAGCTGGAGGAGGCACTGCTGACCCTGCTCGATGCCGGCGACCGCGCGCGCCTGCTGCAGGCCGGCATGCGCGCCGCCGACCTCGGCGCCGCGCCCGGCGGCTGGACCTGGGTGCTGGCGCGGCAGGGGCTGCGGGTGACCTCGGTGGACAACGGCCCGCTGCGCGAGCACGTGCTGGCGACCGGCCTGGTCGAACACCTGCGCGCCGACGGCTTCCACTGGCAGCCGCCGCGCCCGCTCGACTGGATGGTCTGCGACATGGTCGAGCAGCCGCGCCGGGTCGCCGCGCGGATGGCGACCTGGCTGCGCGAGGGCTGGTGCCGGCAGGCGGTCTTCAACCTCAAGCTGCCGATGAAGAAGCGCTGGCAGGAGACGCAACTTTGCCTGGCGCTGTTCGCCGAGCAGGCGCAACGCCCGCTGCGCATCCGCGCGCGCCAGCTCTACCACGACCGCGAGGAGATCACCGTGTTCGCGGCGCCGGACCAGGCACGGGGCGGGTAAGCGCGGCTTCGCCGGTCACGCGATCCCGCGCCACGCCACCCACGCCGCCAACGCGAGGAACACCAGCGCCGCCGCGATCCGTGCCGCGCGCAGCGGCAGGCGGTCGGCGAAGCGGTGGCCGAGCAGCACCACCGGCACGTTCGCCAGCAGCATGCCGACCGTGGTGCCGACGACGACTTCCCACAGCGGCGAATACTTGGCCGCCAGCAGCACCGTCGCGACCTGGGTCTTGTCGCCCATCTCGGCGACGAAGAACGCCAGCGTGGTCGCGAGGAAGGCGCCATGCGCCGACGTGGACGCGGCCTCGTCTTCGTCGATGGTGTCCGGCTTGAGCGTCCACAGCGCGATCGCGAGGAAGCTGCCGGCGACGATCCAGCGCAGCGCTTCCGGCGTCAGCCAGTGCGCCGCCCACGCGCCGAGCCAGGCGGCGAGCGCGTGGTTGAGCAGGGTCGCGACCAGGATGCCGGCGACGATCGGCCACGGCCGGCGGAACCGCGCGGCCAGCAGCAGCGCCAGCAACTGGGTCTTGTCGCCGATTTCTGCGAGCGCGACGGTGCCGGTCGCGACCAGCGCGGCGGCGAAGGGGAACTCGGTCATTGCGGGGCGTGCTCCGGGCCGGGCATTCGCGGGACGCGAAGGCGGACGCTTGCGGCCCGGCCACGGGTGCGCAGTCGCCTGCCTTCGGTCTTGCCCGCACCGCGTGCCGCGGTGCCCGCGCGCCATGGCCTGCCGGCCAAGCGTGTTGACGCGCGCCCCGGCGTGGTCGCGAGACCGCGCCGGCGGGCTACTCCCCGGAGGAGGAAGGCGTCCATTGTAGCCGGCGCGTGCCGCCGTCGCAGCTACACTCCGCGTTTCCGCCCTCGATGGAGCCCGCCATGGAATACCGCCGCCTCGGATCCTCCGGCCTCAAGCTGTCGGCGCTGTCGTTCGGCGCGTGGGTGACGTTCGGCAACCAGCTCGGCCGTGGCGAGGCGCGCGAGCTGATCGCCGCGGCGTGGGACCACGGCATCAACTTCTTCGACAACGCCGAGACCTACGCCGAAGGCGAGGCCGAGCGGGTGATGGGCGACGTGATCGCCGACCTGCGCCTGCCGCGCGACGGCTTCTGCGTGTCGAGCAAGGTCTTCTTCGGCGCGGTGAAGGACGGCCGGCCGACCCAGAAGGGCCTCTCGCGCAAGCACGTGCACGACGCCTGCCACGCCGCGCTCAAGCGGCTGCGGGTGGACTACCTCGACCTCTACTACTGCCACCGGCCCGACCCGGACACGCCGATCGCGGAGACGGTGTGGGCGATGGACGTGCTGGTCCGGCAGGGCAAGGTGCTGTACTGGGGCACCTCCGAGTGGGACGCCGGGCAGATCCGCGAGGCGCACGCGATCGCGCGCGCGCATCGCCTGCACGCGCCGACCATGGAGCAGCCGCAGTACAACCTGCTGCACCGCGAGCGGGTGGAGCGCGAGTACGCGCCGCTGTACGCCGACCTCGGCCTCGGCACGACCACTTGGTCGCCGCTGGCGTCCGGCCTGCTCACCGGCAAGTACGACGACGGCGTGCCCGAGGGCTCGCGGCTGGCGCAGGCGCAGTACGCGTGGCTGCAGCGCAGCGTGTTCGGCGACCCGGCCGAGCGGCGCCGCGAGCGTGCACGCGCCTTCGGCGCGCAGGCGCGCCGCCTCGGCATCGCGCCGGCGACGCTGGCGATCGCGTGGTGCCTGCGCAATCCGCACGTATCGAGCGTGATCCTCGGCGCGACCCGGGTCGAGCAGCTGCAGCAGAACCTCGACGCGCTCGCGGTGGGCGAGCGCGTGGGGCCGGAGGACTGGGCGCTGGTCGAGGCTGCGACGGCCTGACGGATCGCACTGGCTCCCGCGCCTTCGCGTGGAGCGGAGCTTGCTCCGCTGCGCTTCCGCCGATCACCCGCGTCCGGAATGCATGGAGCGGAGCAAGCTTCGCTCCATGGGTCCAACGAGTCAGTCGATCTGTGCGCCGAGCGGCGCGGGCGGCGCGGGCGGTGCCGGCGCGCGTGCGACCAGCA
>DASRZN010000283.1:0-2115 GCA_035686325.1 Lysobacteraceae bacterium | reverse complement strand
GCCCGCGCCGGTTCGACCCCGTTCTCGGCGCGCGCGATCGCCTCGCCGATCGAGTACTTGAGGTCCGGGTAGCCGCGGAAGCCGAGCTTCTGGCAGAACTTGACCACGCTCGACTGGCTGATGCCGAGCGCGTTGGCGAGCTGCTGCGAGGAGTAGTCGCGCAGCAGCTGGGCATTCTCGAGGATGAAGTCCGCGATCCGGCGTTCGATCGCCGACATCTGGTCGCGCTCGGAGCGGATCTTCACCAGCGATGACATGGTCAGGCCCCGATCGGCTCCAGCCCGCGGATCTCGCGGATGCCCAGTCCCGGCGCCTCGGTCACCGAAATCTCGGACTCGTTGAAGATCACGCCCCCCTCGACCGGGTCATACTGGCACAGCGAAGGGCCGTCCAGGTCGACCTTGGTGATCACGTCGGCCTTGGCCACCGCCACGTGGACCGCGGCGGCCACGCTGATGCTGGTCTCCAGCATGCAGCCGATCATGCAGTCGATGCCGTGCATGCCGGCAATGTCCGCGATCCGCACCGCGTTGGAGATGCCGCCGGTCTTCATGAGCTTGATGTTGATGATGTCGGCCGCGCGCATGCGGATCAGCTCGATCACCTCCATCGGCCCGAACACGCTCTCGTCGGCCATGATCGGGGTGTGCACGCGCTCGGTGACGTAGCGCATGCCCTCCATGTCCTGGGCCTTGACCGGCTGCTCGACCAGTTCCAGCTTGACCCCGGCGTCCTCCAGCGTCTGCAGCGCGTACACCGCCTGTTTGGCGGTCCAGCCCTGGTTGGCGTCCAGCCGCAGCAGGGCGCGGCCCTCGACCGCGGCGTGGATCGCCTTGACCCGCTCGATGTCGACGCCGATGTCCTTGCCGACCTTGATCTTGAGCGAGTCGAAGCCGCGATCCACCGCGGCGATCGAGTCGGCCACCATCTTGTCGATGGTGTCCACGCTGATCGTGATGTCGGTGGTGATCACGGGATCGCCGCCGCCGAGCAGCTTGTACAGCGGCGCGCCGTACAGCTGGCCCCACAGGTCGTAGAGCGCGATCTCGACCGCGGCCTTGGCGCTGGAGTTCTTCTCCATCGCCTGCTGCACGAGCCGGGTCAGGTGGTTGAGGTTGGCGACGTCCTCGCCGATCAGGCGCGGCGCGATGTAGGTGCGGATCGCCTCGACGATGGAGCCGTGGGTGTCGCCGGTGATCACCGCGGTCGCCGGTGCCTCGCCGTGGCCGACGTGGCCGGTGTCGGTGCGGATCATCACCACGATGTCCTCGACCCGCTCCACCGTGCGCAGCGCGGTCTTGAACGGCGTCTTCAGCGGCACGCGCAGCATGCCGAACTCGATGGCGGTGATCTTCATGCGGTTGCCTTCATGGGGCCGTGCCTTCCTGGTTGGCGGTCGGGCGGATGCGGACGATGCTGGTCATGACGTCGATGTAGCGCTCGCGGGCGTTGAAGCGCAGCGGCGTGAGCGGGGTCACCGAGACACCGTTGAGGCCCATCGAATGCAGCTTGCCGTCGGCGCCGAGGTAGCGGCCGCCGTTGGTGTCGTGGATCACGTAGGGCACGTCGCCGATGCGCCCGATCACCATCATCACGTGGCCCGGGATGTAGACGAGGTCGCCGACCTGCAGCGCGCGCGCGGCCGCCTCGCGGGTTTCGCGCCCGTCCTTGTCGGTGAAGCGGACGTGGTCCAGGCCCGGGCTCACGCCCTGGTCGCTGGTGTTGCGCGGGAGCAGCACGCCCATGCTGCGGTAGACCTCGGAGACGAAGCCGCTGCAGTCGCGAGCGTTGTAGGAATGGCCCCAGCCGTAGCGCTCGCCGAGGAACTTGAAGGCCTGGCGGATGAGGTTGGCGCGGGTCAGCGGCAGGTAATCGGCGGCGGTGTCGGCGTTGCGCTGCAGCAGCGCCGGCGCGAAGCCGAGCGAGCCGTCGGCGTTGCGCACCGGCAGCGCGACCGGCCAGGCGGTGTAGGGATGCTGGCCGTTGACCGGCCGGTCCGCCGGCACGTCCGCGAGCGGCACGCGCACGCCCATGTCCAGTTGCAGCTCGGACACGCGCGGTTCCTCGGGGGTGAACACGGTGCGCACCTTGGCGCCGGTGACGACCCGGTAGGGT
>DASRZN010000282.1:0-4913 GCA_035686325.1 Lysobacteraceae bacterium | reverse complement strand
GCCCCACAGCATGGACAGGGCCGCGGCCGCCAGCGCCGCCAGCACGAACAGGCCGGCGGCGGTGACCAGCCAGCGGAAGCCGCGGTCGGCGCGCTGGTCGACGGTGTCGCGGGCCGCGCTGTCGCGGACGGGGAGGGCGGTGGTGTTCATCGGGGGCGCTGTCGTTCTTCCCTGCGTGGCGGGAACGGGGTGTCGATGGGGCGCGATGCGGCGGCTGGCGGTTCACCGCCCGATCCGTGGACCGGGCGCATGTCGCTCACCTGAACTCGGCGGCCCAATAAGCCTCGACCTGCTGCACCAACTCCGGCGGCAGCGGCACGTAGTGCAGCGCCTGCGCCTGGGCTTGGCCGTTCTCGAGCGACCAGCGGAAGAAGTCCAGCGCCGCCTTCGAGCGCGCCGGATCCTTCGGCTGCTTGTGCATGAGGATGAAATTGGTGGCGGTGATCGGCCAGGCGTCAGCGCCCGGCGCGTCGGTGACCACCAGGTTGAAATCCTGCGCGCTCTTCCAGTCGGCGGTCGCGGCGGCGGCCTGGAAGCTCTCCGCGTCCGGCTGCACGAAGTTGCCAGCGGCGTTGCGCATCGCCGTGTGGCTCATGCCGTTCTGCAGCGCGTAGGCGAGTTCGACGTAACCGATCGAACCCTTGATCTGCTTGACGTAGGCGGCCACGCCCTCGTTGCCCTTGCCGCCGATGCCGCCCGGCCATTCGACCGAAGTGCCTTCACCGACCTTCGCTTTCCAGTCCGGGCTGACCTTGGACAGGTAGTTGACGAAGTTGTAGGTCGTGCCCGACCCGTCCGAGCGATGGACCACGTTGATCTTGGCGGCCGGCAGCGCGATGCCCGGGTTGATCGCGGCGATCGCCGGATCGTTCCAGCTCGCGACGCGGCCGAGGTAGATGTCGGCCAGCAGCGGGCCGGTCAGCTTCAGCTGGCCGGGCGCCACGCCCTCGACGTTGACCACCGGCACCACGCCGCCGATCGCGGACGGGAACTGGCCGAGGCCGGCGGCCGCGAGCTCCTCGCTGGACAACGGCTTGTCGGACGAGCCGAAATCCACCGTGCCCGCCTTGATCTGCGCGATGCCGCCGCCGGAGCCGATCGACTGGTAGTTGATCTTGTGGCCCGTCGCCTGGTGGTAGGTGTCGGACCACTTGGACAGCAGCGGATAGATGAAGGTGGCGCCGGCCCCGGTGATTTCCGCGGTGCGCGTGGTCGGCGTCGCGCCGGCGCCGCCGGTCGCCGGCGCGGTGTCGGTGCCGCCCTGGCAGGCGGCAAGGCCGAGGCCGGCGACGCAGGAAAGCAGGACGAGACGGAGGTTGCGGATCTGCATGGCGGAAACTCCACGGAGCGCCACTGAGGCGATGGCGCCATGATGTGGCGGTCGTGTTACATGCCGATGACTCCGGGAACGGTCGGATTGGCGTGTTCATCCCGCAGACGAAAAAGAGCGGGCCTTCGCAGGCCCGCTCTTCGCGGTTGCAATGGGACGGCGCCGCATCCGGCGGCGGTCGCCCGCATGGTTCAGAAGCGCATGTTCTCCGCCCAGTAGGCTTCGATGCGCTTGACCAGCGAATCGGGCAGCGGCACGTAGTCCAGCGCCGTGGCCTGCGTGTCGCCGTTGGCGTAGACCCAGGTGAAGAACTCCTTGGCCGCCTTGGCGCCCGCGGCGTTCTTCGGCTGCTTGTACATCAGGATGAAATTGGTCGCCGTGATCGGCCACGCCTCCGCGCCGGGCGCGTCGGTCATGATCAGGTAGAAGTCCCGGGCCTTGTCCCACTCGGCGCTGTCGGCCGCCGCCTGGAAGGCGTCGTTGCCGGGGACGATGAAGTTGCCGGCGCGGTTCTTCAGGCGCGAGTACGCCATCCTGTTCTGCAGCGCGTAGGACATCTCGACGTAGCCGATGCCGCCGTTGATCTGCTTGACGTAGGCGGCCACGCCCTCGTTGCCCTTGCCGCCGATGCCGGTCGGCCACTTCACCGAGGTGCCTTCGCCCACCTTCGACTGCCACTCCGGGCTGACCTTGGACAGGTAGTTGACGAAGTTGAAGGTGGTGCCGGAACCGTCCGAGCGGTGCACGACGGTGATCTTGCGCGAAGGCAGCCTCAGGCCGCCGTTGAGGGCGACGATGCGCGGGTCGTCCCAGCGCGTCACCTTGCCGAGGAAGATGTCGGCGAGCAGCGGCCCGTCGAGCTTCATCGCGCCGGCCGGCACGCCCGGCACGTTGATGACGGGCACCACGCCGCCGATCACCGACGGGAACTGGCCGAGGCCGGCCTTGGCGAGGTCTTCGGGCTTGAGCGGCGCGTCGGACGAGCCGAAGTCGACGGTGCCGGCCTTGATCTGGGCGATGCCGCCGCCCGAACCGATCGACTGGTAATTCACGCGGGTGCCGGTGGCCGCGGCGTAGTCGGACGACCACTTGGACATGATCGGGTAGACGAAGGAGGCGCCGGCGCCGGTGACGTCGGCGGCGGCCGCCTGGCCGGCCATCAACGTCGCCAGGCAGACGGCGGCGATGCGGAACTTGGTTCGAAGGAACACGCAGGACTCCCTTGGGTGGATGCGCGGGCGGGCGCCCGGTCGCCGCGTATTGCAACAAGGGCGGATGACGGCCCGATGGTCGCGCAATGACGGTTTGGTGACTGCGTCGTCGGTGCGCGCTGCGCGGGCAACCGACGGACAAAAGAAAGAGGGCGCGGTTGCCCGCGCCCTCTTTTCCGTGCTCCCGCGACGCCTACCAGTAGAACTGCGCGCGCGCCTCGACGATGTTCGGGTTGTCGTCCACGCCGCGGCGCTCGCTGTCCACCTTCACGTAGTTCAGCGAGAACTTGAAGTTCGAGCGCCAGTAGTAGTTGACGCCCGCCGTGAGCGTGTCCATGCGTCCGCCCTGCACCGCGCCGTCGTCCAGGTCCAGCGTGTCGTAGCGCAGGCCAACCTGCCACATGCCGCGTCCCGGCTCGGCCGGCGCGCCCGTGCCCGGAACGCCCGACTTGTTGCTCCAGGTCTCGCCGGTCACGTTCCACACGCCGCTGAGGTAGCCGCCGGTCCCGGTGAAGTCGTCGGCGCTCGCGTAGCGGTCCACGCGGGTCTGCATGTACTCGCCCTGCAGCTTGAACGGGCCGCGCACCCAGAAACCCTCGAAGCCGAGCGTCGACAGGCGATCGGTGTCGGCCATGGTGCCGGTGTCGATCAGGCGGTTGGCGAAGTCCGCGTCCGGGCGCGCGCGCAGGCGCAGGCTGTCGGCGTCGGTGTCGTAGTCGGCCCAGGACAGGCCGAAATTGAGGATGTTGCCCTTCTCGTTGATCGGCGCCCAGGTGCCGCGCAGGCCGTAGCCGCTGCCGTGCGCGCGGTTGCGCGTGAGCTCGCGGCCGAAGCCGCTGGCGGTGACGGTCCAGTCGCCGCGGCCGATCGCGTAGGCGGCGCCGAGCCGGCGGCCCACCGCGAAGGTGTTGGTGATCATCGCCTTGGAGACGAAGTCGTTGTTCTTCGTGCTGGACAGCTCTTCCAGGCTGTTGGGCTGCTTGTACTGGCCGACGGTGATGGTGTGGGTCTTGTCGCCGCCGATCTTGTAGGCGACGTTGGCGTCGAGGAACTTGCCGTCGCGGGAGGCGTCGTAGCCGAGCACCCAGTCGAAATTGCCGGGGCCCTTGCCCTTGAACACCAGTTCGGCCCGGCGCAGGCCGAAGTCGGCGTCGCTGCCGTCGCCGGCGTCGCCGTCGAGGTTGGCGAAATCGCTGTCGTACCAGTAGGCGTCGGTCTGCAGCAGTCCCTCGAAGGAGACTTCCGAACCGCCGATCACGTCGATCGCGATTTCGGCGTGGGCGGCAGGCGCCGCGAGCGCCGCGACGATGGCGATGAGGAGGGTGGAGCGGTTGAGATTCATGGGCCTGTTCGTGGGAGCGGGAGGGGACGCCGCGCAGGCTAGTGCCGCAATCTTGCGGTCTCGTGACAGCTTCACGCGTTGTTTACGGAACGCGAACGGATCGAACGGCGGGGGAAAGCGTTTCCTCAGCCACGCGCGAAGTCGGCGGCGGTCGTCTTGCCCGGAAAGCGGCAGAGGTCCTGGATGGGGCAGGCCGGGCAGCGCGGCTTGCGCGCCACGCAGGTGTAGCGGCCATGCAGGATCAGCCAGTGGTGGGCGTCGCGGCGGAATTCGTCGGGGACGACCTGCAGCAGCCGGTCCTCCACTGCGCGCACGGTCTTGCCGGGCGCCAGGCCGGTGCGGTTGCAGACGCGGAAGATGTGGGTGTCCACCGCGATCGTCGGCTCGCCGAACGCGGTGTTCAGCACGACGTTGGCGGTCTTGCGGCCGACCCCCGGCAGCGCCTCCAGCGCCTCGCGGGTGCGCGGCACCTCGCCGCCGTGGCGCTCGAGCAACAGCCGGCACAACGCGATCACGTTCGCCGCCTTGGCGTTGAACAGGCCGATCGTGGAGATGTAACGCTTCAGGCCGTCCTCGCCGAGGGCAAGGATCGCCTGCGGGGTGCCGGCGACCGGGAACAGCCGGCGCGTGGCCTTGTTGACGCCGACATCCGTGGCCTGCGCCGACAGCACCACCGCGACCAGCAGCTGGAAGGGCGTGGCGTATTCGAGTTCGGTGGTGGGCGCGGGGTTCAGTTCGCGCAGGCGCGCGAACAGTTCGTGGATTTCCGCGGGCGAGAGCAGCGAGGGCTTCGGCTTGCGCGGCCGGCGGACCGGCGCCTTCATTGCGGCGTGCGTCCGGCGGCACGCGCCCTGGCGCGGGCGAGCGCGGCCGCGGCGGCCGGCGGCAGCGAGGATGCAGCCGGCGCCGCATCGGCCGTGGCGACACGCGCGGCGCGCCGCGCATCGCGTTCCTGCTGGCGGCGGGCGAGCCGCTGCGCTCGGGCGCGGTGACGGTCGCGCGCGGCGAACGCGGCCAGGCGCGCGTCGCG
>DASRZN010000281.1:0-6501 GCA_035686325.1 Lysobacteraceae bacterium | reverse complement strand
TCGAACTTGATGTCGCGGCCCGGGCCGGCCAGCGCGGCCATGGTGAAGCGCAGCGGGTCGGCGCCGTGCGCGGCGATGCCGGCCGGGAACTCCTTGCGCGTCGCCTTCTCGATCTTCGCCGCCATCTGCGGCTGCATCAGGCCGGTGGTGCGCTTGGCGACCAGGTCCTCCAGGGCGATGCCGTCGATGATGTCGAGCGGGTCGAGGATGTTGCCCTTCGACTTGGACATCTTCTGCCCGTCCTTGTCGCGGACCAGGCCGGTGATGTAGACGTCGCGGAACGGCACCTCGCCGGTGAAGTGGTCGGTCATGAAGATCATGCGCGCGACCCAGAAGAAGATGATGTCGAAGCCGGTGACCAGCACGCTCGACGGCACGTAGCGGTCGTAGCCGCGCTCGGCCATGCGCGCTTCGTCGGGCCAGCCCATCGTGCTGATCGGCCACAGCGCCGAGGAAAACCAGGTCTCCAGCACGTCGGCGTCCTGGCGCAGCGCCGGCGCCGCGCCGCCGTGCCTCGCCGCGGCCTGCGCGCGCGCGGCGTCTTCGCTGCGCGCGACGTAGACGTTGCCGGCCTCGTCGTACCAGGCCGGGATGCGGTGGCCCCACCACAGCTGGCGCGAGATGCACCAGTCCTGGATGTTCTCCATCCAGTGGCGGTAGGTGTTGATCCAGTTCGGCGGGACGAAACGGATGTCGCCCTGTTCCACGAGCTGCAGGCCGCGCGCGGCCAGGCCGTCCATGCGCACGAACCACTGGTCGGTCAGGTAGGGCTCGATCGCCTGGCCCGAGCGGTCGCCGCGCGGCACCTGCAGCTTGTGCGCCTTCGTCTCCGCCAGCAGGCCGGCGGCCTCGAGGTCGGCCAGCACCGCCTTGCGCGCGGCGTAGCGCTCCAGGCCGTGGTAGGCGGCGGGGATGTTGAGCAGGGCGTTGGCGTCCGGCGCGCCGTGGGCGTCGCCGCCGACCACCTTCGCCTCGGGCGTGAAGATGTTGATCAGGCCGCGGTTGGGCAGGGCGTCGAACACGCCGGTGTTCACGTGGCGCTGCCACACGGCGTAGTCGTTGAAGTCGTGGGCTGGGGTGACCTTGACCACGCCGGTGCCGAATGCGCGGTCGACGTAGGCATCGGCGATGACCGGGATCTCGCGGCCGGTCAGCGGCAGCCGCACCGCCTTGCCGACCAGGTGCGCGTAGCGCTCGTCCTCCGGGTGCACCATCACCGCGGCGTCGCCGAGCATGGTCTCTGGGCGCGTGGTGGCGACGACCAGGTAATCGCGGGTTTCGCGCAGCGTTTCGTTTCCTTCCGCGTCGCGCTCGATGTGCTCGTAGGTGCCGCCGTCCGCGAGCGGATAGCGGATCGACCACAGGAAGCCGTCCTCCTCCTCGTTGACCACCTCGAGGTCGGAGATCGCGGTCTTCAGCACCGGGTCCCAGTTGACCAGGCGCTGGCCGCGGTAGATCAGGCCTTCCCCGTGCAGGCGCACGAAGGCCTCGAGCACCGCCTCGGCCGCCATCGGATCCATGGTGAACACGCTGCGCGACCAGTCGCCGGAGGTGCCGAGCCGGCGCATCTGCCGCTCGATGGTGCCGCCGGACTGCTGCTTCCACTGCCACACGCGTTCGATGAAGCCGTCGCGGCCGAGCGAGTCGCGGGTCTCGCCGCCGCCCTCGCGCGCGAGGTTGCGCGCGACCACCATCTCGGTGGCGATGCCGGCGTGGTCGGTGCCCATCTGCCACAGCGTGTCGTAGCCGCGCATGCGGTGGTAACGCACCAGCGCGTCCTGCAGCGTGTGCTGGAACGCGTGGCCCATGTGCAGGGTGCCGGTGACGTTCGGCGGCGGCAGCAGGATGACGTAGGGCGCGCCCTCGCCGCGCGGCCGGAACACGCCGCTGCGCTCCCATTCCTCGTACAGGCGGGTTTCGAACTGGGACGGGTCGTAGCTGGGGGCGAGCGCGGTCATCGGTATGGGGTCGGCTGATGCGAGTGGACTCCCTCCCCCGCTCGCGGGGGAGGGTTGGGGAGGGGGTGCGTCACGAAGCCGCGGCCCCCATCCCGCCTTCCCCCGCGCGCGGGGGAAGGAGGGAAACGCTACATGTCGTGCTTGTTCACCTCGAAGCCGCGCGCCTGGTAATGCTTCCAGCGCGCGCGCAGCGGACCGCGCGCGGCCGGATCGGCGGGCACCACTTCCAGCACGCGCTCGAAGGCGCCCTCGACCGCGGCGTCGCGCAGGTTGATCACCAGCGGCCGCAGCGGGACGTCGGCCTCGGGCGGCGCGATCAGGACCGCGGCCTCCTCCTCCTCGACGTCGGCGCCCGCGACCTGGTGCGGGATGTAGACCTCGTCGCCCATGTCCCACAGCAGGTCGTCGAGCTGCTCGGCCTGGACCAGGTCGCGCGCCAGCACCAGGGTGAAATGGCCGGCGTCGTGCGCCTTGCGCGCGAGCTCGCAGACCAGCCGCAGCGGTTCGCCGCGGAAGCGCGGCCTGGCGATCAGGTAGAAGTCGGCGCGTGGCATGGCGGGAGCGGGCAGCCGGTGGTGGCGCGTCCGGCGGCCGCCGTCAGCCGGCGCGGTCGAGCAGCCATTGCGCGAGCATGCCGACCGGGCGCCCGGTCGCCATGCCGCGCTTGCCGTCGTCGTTGGCGACGCCGGCGATGTCCAGGTGCGCCCAGCGCTGGCCCTCGGTGAAGCGCGACAGGAAGCAGCCGGCCGTGATCGCGCCCGCCCAGCGGCCGCCGATGTTGTAGACGTCGGCGAAAGTCGAGTCGAGCAGCGGCTGGTACTCGTCCCACAGGGGCAGGCGCCAGGCGCGGTCGAAGGTGGTTTCGCCGGCCGCCAGCAGCTCGCCGGCGAGGTCGTCGTGCTTGCTCATCAGGCCGGTCGCGTACTTGCCGAGCGCGACCACGCAGGCGCCGGTCAGGGTCGCCACGTCGAGCAGCGCCTGCGGCTGGAAACGCTGCGCGTAGGTCAGCGCGTCGCACAGCACCAGGCGGCCCTCGGCGTCGGTGTTGCCGACCTCGATGGTCTTGCCCGACATCGAGGTGAGCACGTCCGACGGCCGGTAGCTGTTGCCGTCGGGCATGTTCTCCACCGCCGCGGCGATGCACACCAGGTTGACCGGCAGGCGCAGCCCGACCGCGGCCACGAAGGTGCCGAGCACCGTCGCCGCGCCGCACATGTCGTACTTCATCTCCTCGATGCCGCCCTGGGTCTTGAGGTTGATGCCGCCGGTATCGAAGGTGATGCCCTTGCCGACCAGCACGTAGGGCTTGGCGTCGCCGCCGTTGCGGTACTGCAGGACGACCAGCTTGGGCGGGTTGGCCGAACCTTGCGACACCGCCAGCAGCGAGCCCATGCCGAGCTCGCGCATCTGCTCGCGCTCGAGCACCTCGCAGCTGACCGCGTCGAAGCGCGCGGCGAATTCCTGCGCCTGCTGCGCCAGGTAGGCCGGGTTGCACACGTTCGGCGGCAGGTTGCCGAGCTCGCGGGCGAAGGCGACGCCGGCGGCGATCGCCTTGCCCTGCGCCAGCGCCTGCTCGCCTTCGCCGGCGGCGGCGTGGATCGCGAGCGACGCCAGGCCGGTTTCCTCGCGCCGCTTGTTCTTCGCGCCGAGCGTCGCGGTGTAGGCGTAGCAGGCGTGCGCCGAGGCGATCACCGCCTGGCGGATGTTCCAGCCGGCGTCGCGGCCGGTGACCGGCACTTCGGCCAGGGTGAACAGGGCGCGCCGCACCGGCCCGACCTTGAGCGCGCGCGCGGCGTCGCCGACCGCCTTCAGGTACTGCGGCACCGCGAACTTGTCGCGCTCGCCTAGGCCGACCACCAGCACGCGCGGCGCGGCGACGCCGGCGAGGTCGTGCAGCAGGGTCGTCCTGCCGGTCTTGCCGGAGAGGTCGCCGCGCGCGGCCAGCGCCGCCAGGCGGCCGCCGCTGGCCGTGTCCAGCGCCTGCGCCGCCGGGGTCAGGCTGCCGTCCGCGAAGGCGCCGACGACCACGCAGTCGACGTCGGCGGAGGCGGGCGCGGCGTGGTTCAGGGTGAATTCGAGGCTCATCGCGGAAGGTCCGGGGGAAAAGGAAGCGGGGAAGTCCGTACAATCGCCGGCTCGCCAGCGACGCGCGGCGCGTGCCGGTCCCGGCACGCCACGCCGGGGCGGTCCGGCCCGGCGAAACCCGCAGTCTAAAGCACCCCGCCCGGAAGCCGAAACCAGTGCAAAGGCTCGACCGCTACCTCTTCGGCGAATTCCTGCAGGCCACGTTCGCCGCGCTGGTGGTGCTGCTGATGGTCAGTTTCGGCGGCGTGTTCGCCGACGTGCTGGGTGACGTCGCCCGCGGCCGGGTGCCGCCCGGGCTGATGTTCACCCAGCTCGGCCTGCAGCTGGTCCGCTACCTGCCGCTGGTGCTGCCGCTGGGGCTGATGCTCGGCGTGCTGCTGGCGGTCGGCCGCCTGTACCGCGACGCCGAGATGCCGGTGCTGACCTCGGTCGGCGTCGGCCCGCGCCGCCTGCTGCGGCCGCTGCTGCTGCTGGTGGTGCCGGTGGTGGTGCTGATCGCGCTGTGCTCGCTGTGGTGGGGGCCGTGGGCCAAGCGCACCTCGCAGGAACTGATCCGCGCCGCCAACCGCAGCCTGCTGGTCGCCGGCCTCGAGCCGGGCCGTTTCACCGAATTGCCGGGCGGCAGTGGCGTCGTCTACGTCGGCGCGATGAGCAAGGACGGCAGCGGCCTGACCCGCATCTTCGTCTACCGCCAGCAGGGCGACCGGCTCGACGTCACCACCGCGCGCAGCGGCAAGCTCGCCTTCGACGGCCCGGACGAGCGCTACCTGACCCTGGAGGACGGCTTCCGGGTGGAGGGGCCGCTGGAGGCGGGACGCGATTACCGGCTGATGCGCTACGCCGCCAACGACATCCACCTGCCGCACAACGAGGACGCCGAGCAGGTCGACGATCCGCAGGCGATGCCAACGCCGGCGCTGCTGCTCGACCCGCGCCGCGAGGCCGGCGCGCAGCTGCACTACCGGCTGGCGCCGCCGCTGCTGGCGCTCGCCTTCGCCCTGCTGGCGGTGCCGCTGGCGCGCAGCCCGCCGCGGCAGGCGCGCTTCGGACGGATCCTGATGGGCTTCCTCGCCTACCTGATCGGCATGGACCTGATGCTGCTGGGCACCGACTGGCTGGGCAGCGGCAAGCTGCCGATGGCGGCCGGCCTGTGGTGGCTGGTCGGGCCGCTGCTGCTGGTCGCCGGCTGGATGTATTTCGCCGACGGGCGCATGCCCCGCCCCCGCCGCCGTGGAGTGCGCCGCGCATGAGGCCGTTTCCCAAGATCCACGACCTCTACGTCGGCAAGGTGCTGCTCGCCATGGTGCTGCTCACCTGGGCGGTGCTGGTCGGCATGGACTTCGTCGTCGGCGGCCTGCTCTCCGAGGTCGGCGACATCGGCAAGGGCGACTACACCTTCGTCACCGCGCTCACCACGGTGATCTACACCGTGCCGCGCCGCGCCTACCAGCTGTTCCCGACGGCGGCGGTGATCGGCACCCTGATGGGCCTCGGCCAGCTCGCCGCGACCTCGGAACTGACCGCGCTGCGCGCGCTCGGCCTGTCGCGGCGCAGGCTGGGCCTGGCGGTGGCGCTGTCGCTGTCGGTGCTGACCGCGCTGATGGTGGTCAACGGCGAGACCCTCGGGCCGTGGGGCCAGCGCCAGGCCGACAGCCTGAAGGCCTCGGCGAAGTCGAAGGACCTGATCGTCGCCCGCTACTCCGGCCTGTGGGCGCGCGAGGGCAACACCTTCCTCAACGCGCAGACCGGCGAGGAACGCGGCAAGGGCAACGACCACTGGCTGGTGCTGCAGAACGTGCGCCTGTACGAGTTCGACGAGGCCGGGCGGCTGGAGTCGATCGCGCGCGCGGCCAGCGCCGAGCACCGGCCAGGCGGCTGGCTGCTGCGCAACGTGCGACGGACCTGGTTCGACGCGCGCGCGGTGACCCAGACCGAGGCGCTGGAGGAGCACTGGGACTCGAAGCTCGACGACGCCGCGCTGGCCGCCAGCGTCGCCGCGCCGCGCTACCTGCCGTCGCGCGACCTGCGCAGCAGCATCGATTACCGCCACCGCAACGACCTCGACGCCAGCGCGTACGAGGAGGCGTACTGGGGCCGCTGGTTCTACCCGGTCAACGTGCTCGCGCTGTGCCTGGCGGCGATCCCGTTCGCGTTCGGCAGCCTGCGCAGCGGCGGGCTCGGCCGGCGCCTGTTCATCGGCATCGTGTTCGCGCTCGGCTTCTGGCTGCTGCAGACCCAGGTGGTGCGGCTGGCCGGCGTGTACAAGTTCGACTACCGGATCGCCTACCTGATTCCGTCGGCGGTGATGCTGGCGGTCTCGGCGGTGCTGTTCCGCAGAAGGTCGGGCTGAGCCGGCCGCGCGCGCCTCACGCCCCGGCCAGCGCTCCCAGGAAACTGCGTCGCCACGCCGTGATGTCGTGCCGGCGCAGCCAGGCCATCATCGTTTCCCAGCGCTCGC
>DASRZN010000280.1:0-3193 GCA_035686325.1 Lysobacteraceae bacterium | reverse complement strand
GCCGGCGAGATGGCCGAGGCTGTCGTTGAACAGCTTGAAGCGGTCGACGTCGAGGTAGAGCAGGGCGAAGCTGCGTTCCGGATTGCGCTGCTGGCCCGCCAGCGCGCGTTCCAGCCGGTCGCGCAGGTACAGGCGGTTGGGCAGGCCGGTCAGCGGATCGTGCATGACCTGGTGCTTGAGTTGGGCCTCGACCTGCTCGCGCACCGAGATCTGCTGGCGCAGTTCCCGGGTGCGGTCGAGCACGCGCTGCTCGAGCTCGCTGTTGAGGCGCTGCAGCGCCTCGGCCTGCTTGCGCCGTTGCAGGCTGCTGGCGATCTGCGAGGACACGAAGGTGAGCAGTTCGGCGTCCTCGCCTGTGTAGGCGAGGTCGCTGCGGTAGCTCTGCACCGCGACCAGTCCCATCACGCCCTGCGCGCCGAGCAGCGGCACGCCCAGCCAGCACAGCGCCGGGGTGCCGGCGGTGCGCGCGGACGGCGCCAGTTCGCCGCGCGCGATCAGCTGCTGCACGCCGGCGTCGTCGATCAGCAGCGTGCTGCCATGGCGAATCACGTACTCGCTCAGGCCGTGACCCATCGGCCGCGCGATGCGGCGCTCGCCCGCCGCATCGACCGAATACGGGAAGTGCAGCATCCCGTCGTCGTCGGAGACCAGCGCGATGTAGAAGCTCTCGGCGTTGATCAGCTCGCCCACGGCGAGGTGGATCGCGCGGTAGAAGCGCTCGTCGGTCTCCTCGGCGTTGCTGAGCGCGGCGATACGGTACAAGGTCGCCTGCAGGTGGGCGGCGCGCTCGCGCTCGAGGATCTGTTCCTGCAGGCGCGCGTTGGCTTCGGCCAGCTCGCGGGTGCGGTCGGCGACGCGCTGCTCGAGTTCCTCCTGGCCGCGCTTGCGCTCCAGCGCGTTGAGCACGTGTTCGGCGACGAAGGACAGCACCGCGCGGTCGGACGCGGTGTAGCGCACGCCCTCCTGGTAGCTCTGCACGACCAGCGCGCCGACCGTCGCGCCATCGCGCAGCATCGGCACGCCCAGCCAGTCCGCGCTGTCGGCGCCATGCACCGCCAGCGGGCCGGAGACCTGCCGGCGCAGCTGCTCGGTGGTTCCCATGAGCGGGCGCGCGTCGTGGACCAGGTACCAGGTCAGGCCGCGCTCGATCGCGGCCATCGGCACCGGCTCGACCAGGGACGGGCCGAGCGTGTCCACGGTGTCGGCGAAATAGACGAAGCGCAGCGCGTCGGCCTCCCGGTCGTACAGCGCGATGTAGAAGTTCTCGGCGTACATCAGCTCGCCGATGATCCCGTGCAGGCCCTTGAGCAGGCTCGGCATGTCGCGCTCGCTGCCCGCCATGTCCGCGATCGCGAACAATGCGCGCTGCAACTGTTCCGCCTGGGCAAGGTCGCGGACCGACGCGTGCAAGCGCCGGATCGCGAACAGCTCGGACATGCGGCGGCCGGCCAGCGCCAGCAGGCGCGCCTGCGCGGGCGTCGGCGCCGCGAGCCGTGCCGGATCCGCCAGCAGCGCGGCGCTGGCGTCGGACGCGCCGTTGCACAGCAGGTGCACGCCGGGCACGCCCCCCAACTCCTGCAGGTGGGCGACGATCGCCCCGCTCACGGCTTCGTGGCGGGCGGCGGAGGCCGCCTGCGCCGGCTCGAACTGCAGGTCGTCGCCGGTGGTCCAGGCGACCGCCGTGGCCGCCAGCCCCTGCACTCGCAGGGAATCGAGCAGGGCGACCGCGACCTCGCGGGCGTCCGTCGCCTCGAGGATGGCCATGCCCGGCTCGCCGCCGCCCGCGGGCGCGGTGGCCGTGCCAGTGGACCTTTCGCACCGCTCGTCGTTCATCCGCTCCTTCCGTCCCGACGGGACAGCCGGGGTGCCGGTCGCGCTGCCGATGGCGGCACGCGACTCCATGCCGGATTTTACGGCCCCGCTCTCCGGGTCTTGAGGCTCAGGGATGGCCCGGAAAGCTGAACAGGCGCCGCGCGTTGCGGGTGGTAGCGGCGGCGATCCCCGCCGGATCCTCGCCACGCAACGCCGCGAGCGTGGCGAGCACGTCCGGCAGCCGCGCGGGCTCGTTGCGCTGGCCGCGGTGTCCCGCGTCAGGCTGGTCCGGCGCGTCGGTTTCCAGCAGCAGGCAGTCGAGCGGCATGTCGGCGGCGAGCCGGCGCAGCCGGTTCGCGCGCGGATAGGTGACCGGCCCGCCCAGGCCGAGCAGGAAGCCGAGGTCCCACAGCTGGCGCGCCTGCTGCGGGCTGCCGGAAAAGCTGTGGACCACGCCGCGCAGGCCGCCGACCTTGCGGATCGCGGCGATCACCGCGTCCACCGCGCGCCGCGCGTGCACGATCACCGGCAGGTCGAAATCGCGCGCGATGCGCAGCTGGGCGTCGAACCAGCCGGCCTGCGCGTCGCGGTCGAGGCCTTCGATGAAGTAGTCCAGACCGCATTCGCCCACCGCCACCGGGCGCTCGCGTTCGATCCAGTCGCGCAACTGCGCGAGGTGCTCCGTCCGGTGCGCGGCCAGCGCCAGCGGATGCAGGCCGTAGGCGGCGTGCAGGCCGGGATCGGCCGCGCACACCGTGCGCAGTTTCGCCCAGCCCGCGGCCTCCACCGCCGGCACCACCTGGCGCACGACGCCGGCCTCGCGCGCGCGCCGCAGCACCGCGTCGCGGTCGCCGTCGAAGGCCGCGTCGTCGAGATGGCAGTGGCTGTCGACCAGCGCGTGCAAGGGATCGCTCAGGACTTGCGCCGCTTCCAGTTCGCCAGCAGCAGCGTGCCCAGTCCGAGCAGCAGTTCGTCGGCGAAGGGCACCATGTCGGGCACCACCAGGTCCGCCAGGAACAGCGCGGCGGTCAGCAGGAACAGGCGCGGATAGCTGAGCCGGCCGACCCAGCGCAGCAGGGGAGCGACGAGCGGATTGGGCATTGGCGCGCATCGGCGGTGGACCTGCGCCGACGCTAGCACGCCCGCCACGGATGCGTGTTCAGCTGCTGGTGAAAAAAACGTAAGCGCGATGGGCGCGCGTTCAGGTGGGCGGTGCTGCAATCGTGCCGCACACAGGACGCGGACGTCCGCGCCAGGAGACCACGATGTCGAACAACAGCACCCTCGCGATCGCGCTGGCATCCCTGCTCGTCGGCGGCGTCGCCGTCGCCGCGTTCCAGCACAGCCGGACGCCGCAACAGCCCGAAACGGCGGCGACCGC
>DASRZN010000279.1:0-7293 GCA_035686325.1 Lysobacteraceae bacterium | reverse complement strand
GAGGCGGAGGCCATCCGCGCCGCCCTCGCCGAACGCCCGGGACAGCCCTGGCTGTGGCTGACGATGGACCCGGCGCCCGGCGCGGGCGAAGGCCGCGGCCTGCTCCTGCAAGCGGAAGCGGGCGGCTGGCGCGGCCCGGTGCGCTGCGCGTTGCCGCTGCCGCTGGCCAACGAATCCGTGGCCGCGGTCGTGCTGCAGCACAGCACCGGCGGACGGCGCGGCGCCGCCCTGCTGGAGGAATGCGCGCGGGTGCTGGTGCCGGGCGGGCGGCTGGCGCTGTTCGGGCTCAATCCGTTCTCGCCGTACCACGCGCGCTGGATGGGCAGCCGTCCGGGGGCGGCCGAGCCCAGCCTGTGGCGAAGGCGCCTGCGCGCGGCCGGCCTGCACCCGGACGGCGTGTCGCTCGGGCTCGGGCCGCGCTGGCGGATCGGCGTGGACCCGGTCCTGCAGGAAGGCCCCGGCCTGCGCGCCGCCTGGCTGCTGCGCGCGGAAAAGCGCGCCGTGCCGCTGACCCCGATCCGCGCGCGGCCGCGTCCGATCCTCGCCGAAGGCGTGCCGGCGGCATGAGCGCACGCAAGCAGGTCGAGGCGCACACCGACGGCGCCTGCCTCGGCAATCCCGGTCCCGGCGGCTGGGCGGCGCTGCTGCGCTGGCGCGGCCAGGAGCGCGAACTGGTCGGCGCCGAAGCCATGACGACCAACAACCGGATGGAGCTGATGGGCGCGATCTCCGCGCTCGAGGCGCTGCGCGAACCCTGCGACGTCATGCTGCAGACCGACTCGCAGTACGTCCGCCAGGGCATCACCGAGTGGATGCCGAACTGGGTCCGCCGCAACTGGCGCACCGCCGCCGGGGAACCGGTCAAGAACCGCGACCTGTGGGAGCGCCTGCACGCGGCGACCCTGCGCCACCGCATCGAGTGGCGCTGGGTGAAGGGCCACAGCGGCGATCCCGACAACGAGCGCGTGGACAAGCTCTCGCGCGACGCCGCCTTCGGCATCCGCCAGCGCATGGCGCTGGAGGAATGAAGTCCGCTGGATTGCGATCCGGTCGGCGATGCGCGCTCGCCAATCCCGTCATACTCGCGCTGCCGCCGCCGCGTGCTGCGTGGCAGCCCCTAGCCCCTAGTCCCTAGCCCCTAGCCCCAACGCATGCGCCAGATCGTCCTCGATACCGAAACCACCGGCCTCTCCTGGGACAAGGGCCACCGCGTCGTCGAGATCGGCTGCGTGGAACTGGTCGAGCGCCGGCCGACCGGGCGCACCTTCCACCGCTACCTCGACCCGGAGCGCGACTTCGAGGCAGGCGCGCAGGAAGTGACCGGGCTGACCCGCGAGTTCCTCGCCGACAAGCCGAAGTTCGCCGAGGTCGTCGACGAGTTCCTCGCCTTCATCGACGGCGCCGAGCTGATCATCCACAACGCCGCGTTCGACCTCGGCTTCCTCGACGCGGAGCTCGCGCGGATCGGCGTGCACCTGGGTTGCGTGCGCGACCGATGCAACGTCGAGGATTCGCTGGAGATGGCGCGCCAGCGCTTCCCCGGCCAGCGCAATTCGCTCGACGCGCTGTGCCGCCGGCTCGGCGTGGACAACGCGCACCGCCAGCTGCATGGCGCGCTGCTGGATGCGCAGCTGCTGGCCGAGGTCTACCTGGCGTTGACGTCGGGGCAGGGCGAGATCGGCTTCGAGGCGGCCGCCGAGGGCGCGCAGGCGGCGACCGTGGTGTTCGAGGCGACCCCGCACGCGCCGCGGCCGCGCATCGTGGTCGCGGCCGAGGAGTCCGCCGCCCACGAGGCGCGCCTGGCCGTGCTGCGCAAGAAGGCGGGCCGTGCGCTGTGGGACGCGCTGGCCGCGCCCAGCGAGGAAAGCGAGAAGGCGCTGGAGCCTGCCTGATCCCGCGCATGCCGGCGGTCCGCCGGCATGCCTTGCCGGAAACGGATTCCGGCATTCGCCGGAATGACGGCGCGGCTAGTGCCGGCGCACCAGCACCACGGTGACGTTGTCCGAGCCGCCGCCGTCCAGCGCCGCGGCGACCAGCCCGTCCACGCATTCCTGCGCGCTGCACTCGGTGTGCCCGAGCACGCGCGAGATCGCGCCGTCGTCCACTTCCTCGGTGAGGCCGTCGCTGCACAGCAGCAGCTGCATGCCCGGGCGTAGTTCGCCCGCCATGGTCTCGACGTTGAGCGCCTGTGGATCGGTCACGCCCAGCGCCTGGGTCACTACGTTGCGGTGCGGGTGGCTGCGCGCCTGCTCGACGCTGATCGCGCCCTGGCGGATCAGTTCCTGCACGTAGCTGTGGTCCTGCGACAGCTGCGCGAGCTGGCCGTCGCGCCACAGGTAGACCCGGCTGTCGCCGACCCACGCCACCTCGAAGCGGTTGCCGGTCACCCGCGCGGCGACCACGGTGGTGCCCATCGGCAGCGCGTCGTTGCGCTTCTTCGAGGTGCGGATGATTTCCTCGTCGGCGATCCGGATCGCCTGCGCCAGCGGCGTGCCCTGGCGGATCTCGCGCACGATCGCCTCGCGCGCGAGCGCGCTGGCGACCTCGCCGTACTCGTGGCCGCCCATGCCGTCGGCCACCAGCCACAGCCCCAGCTCGCTGTCGCCGTAATAGGTGTCCTCGTTCAGCTCGCGCCGCAGGCCGACATGGGTCAGGTGTCCGAACTCGATCATGCGGGCGTCTGCAGGGGGTTCCTTTGGCCGAACGCAATCTTGTCGGCAGCCCGGCCTCGGCCGCAACTTCTCTTTCCGGTCCGCTTGTCTGCCCGGGACCCGCCCCGTATCATTGCGGCCCCTTCCGCGTGCGGAAGGCAGACCACCGGAGAGGTGGCAGAGTGGTCGAATGTACCTGACTCGAAATCAGGCGTACGTGCAAGCGTACCGTGGGTTCGAATCCCACCCTCTCCGCCAGAAATGAAAACGGGCCCTAGCGGCCCGTTTTTTTTTGGCCGGGCCACGCGGAAGTGGTGGGGCGCGCTGGGTGGGAGAGGTGGTCAGGACCGTATGCGCCATGGATGGCGCATCCGAGCCTCCAAGGATGGATTCACGGCGTGTCCTGCCCACCTCTCCCGCCCGGCGCGCTCGCCGGTCGCCCCGATTCTGGAACCCGCCACGACGATGGGACGATGGGATGCGAGCCGGCCCAACCGCCACCGCTCGCGCACTGGCAAAATTCGCCAATGGCCCGACCGACTTCCGCCACCATCCACACCGACGCCTTGCGCCACAACCTCGCCGAGGTGCGCCGGCGCGCGCCGCACAGCCGGGTGATGGCGGTGGTCAAGGCCGATGGCTACGGCCACGGCCTGGAGCGTGTGGCCCGCGCCCACGGCGGCGCCGACGCCTTCGGCGTGGCCGCGTTGTCCGACGCCGAGCGCCTGCGCGCCGCCGGCCTGTCGCAGCCGATCGTGCTGCTGTCGGGCTTCAACGAGCCCGGCGACATCGACCAGTTGCGCCGGCTCAACGTCGAGACCGTGGTCCACCACCGGGTGCAGCTGGAGATGCTCGAGCAGGCGCCCGCGGGCGAGCCGGTCCGCTGCTGGCTCAAGCTCGACACCGGCATGCACCGGCTCGGCTTCCCGCTGGAGGACGCGCGCGCCGCACACGCGCGGCTCGCGGCGCTGCCGGCGGTGGCGGACGACATCGTGCTGATGAACCACTTCGCCAGTTCCGACGAGTTCGCCGACGCGCCGTCGCAGGGCCGGCAGACCCGCGCGCAACTCGCGGCTTTCGCCGAGGCCACCGCGGGCCTGCCGGGCGCGCGCTCGCTGGCCAACTCGGCGGCCGTTCTCGGCTGGCCGCAGGCGCACGCGGACTGGGTGCGGCCGGGCGGGGCGCTGTACGGCATCTCGGTGGTGGAGGGCCGCAGCGGCGCCGACTTCGGCCTGCGCCCGGCGATGACCCTGGCCACCCGCCTGATCGCGGTCAACCGCGTGCGCAAGGGCGAAAGCATCGGCTACTCGGCCACCTGGCAATGCCCGGAAGACATGCCGGTGGGCGTCGCCGCGATCGGCTACGGCGACGGCTATCCGCGCCATGCGCCCGCCGGCACGCCGGTGCTGGTCAACGGCCTGCGCGCCGCGATCGTCGGCCGCGTTTCGATGGACCTGATGACGATCGACCTGCGCGGGCAACCCGACGCGCAGCCCGGCGATCCGGTGGTCCTGTGGGGCGAAGGCCTGCCGGTGGAAACGATCGCCGCAGCCGCCGGCACGATCGGCTACGAGCCGGTGTGCTCGATCACCCGGCGCGTGCGCTTCGTCGAGAACTGACGCGGCGGGGAACCGCGCACGCCCCGCGCGTGACCCCGGTCGTCGCGGAGTGTGCGCCACTTCGCGGGGCGAGTATGGTGGCCGCATGGGGCGCCGGGAGCGCGAAGCCGCGCACAACTTGCCGACGCCACGGTCGCTATACAGCCTCAGGGCGCCGGAGCCCGGCAACAGGCGAGCGGGATGCCCGCGACGGGAAGCGCGACGACATCGCGATGGACGGCAATGCGTGATGCCTCGGGCGTCGCCCTGGCGGCGGCTTCGCTCGCCTGGCTGTCGTGGGCGGCCGAACGCGCCCTCGCCGGTGGTGCGCTGCCATGGCTGGGCAACGGCCTGTTGCTCGCCCTGGCCCTGCGCGCGCCACGGGCGGCGCGCTGGTGGCTGCCGCTCGGACTGCTGGCCGGACTCGCGATCCGCGGCGTGCTGGGCCTGCCCTGGCCGCTGGCTGGCGCGTACGCGGCGGCCGACGCGATCGAAGTGCTGCTGCCCTGGATGCTGTTGCGCGCCGACGATCCGCGCAAGGGCGGCAACGGCTTGCGCGGCGGCCTGCTGGCGGCCGCGCTGCTCGCGCCGATCCCGGCGGCCGCCGTGGCGGCATTCGCAGGCGCCCACCTCGGCGGCCTGGCGCTGGACGCCACCGCGCGTGGCTGGTGGCTGGGCCATGCCTTCGGCCTGCTGCTCATGCTGCCGCCCGCGCTGGCGTGGTCCGCGCCGGCCTGGCGCGCGCTGCGCGCCCATCTTCCCGCGGTCTTGCTCGCGACGATCGCGGGCGCCGGCATCGCCCGGCTGGCGCCGTCGCATCCGTACGCGGTCCTGCTGCTGGTGCCGGTGCTGATGCTCGCGGGTCGCCGGGCCGGCGGGCTCGGCGTGGCCGTTCCGGCGACGCTCGCCGCCGTGTGCTGCGCCGCCTGGGTGGCGCGCGTGGACGGCATGCCGCTGACCACGCTGCTGCCTTCGCCGGCGTTGCAGTTCGGCGCGGCGGCGGCGCTGCTCGGCTTCGCGCCGTGGCGCGCGGCCGCGCTGCGCGAGCGGATCGCCGACGCGCTGGCGGGCGCGGAACTGGCGGCGGCGCGCCTGCAATCCTTCGTCACCCATGCGCCGGTGCTGGTCGCGCGGGTCGGCCGCGACCTGCGCGTGCGCGAGGCCAACGCGGCCTGGCTGCAGTGGCTCGGCCGCGACGCGGACGCGGTGCATGGCCGGCGCCTGCAGGAGCTGTTCGCCGAAGCCGACGCGCAGCGCATCGGCAGCCGCCTGCAGCGCGCGTTCGCCGGCCAGGCGCAGGCGTTCGAACTGGTGTTCGCGGACGGTCGCGCGCTGCAGTTGCGCGCGCAGCCGGAATTCGACGCCGAGGGCGCGCTCGACGGCGCGGTCCTGTTCGGCGAGGACCGTGCCTGGCGCCAGCAGGCCGCGCAGGAACTCGAGACGCTGCTGGCCGCGGGCGATCCCATGCTGCTGCTCGATGGCGAGGGGCGCATCGTGCGCGCGAACGCTTCCGCAGCCAGCCTGCTGGGCATGCAGCGCGAAGTGCTGGTCCAACTGCCGGCCGAGCAGCTGCTCGTCGCGCCCGCGCGCGCCGGCTTCGCCGCGGCGCTGGCGCAGGCGCGCGGCGCCGACGCGCCGGTGGCGCTGGAGGCGGTCGAGGCGCGCCGCGGCGAAAGCGGCCGCCTGCTGCTCGACCTGCGCTGCACCCGCCTGCAGCACGACGGCCAGGCGCTGGTCGCGCTGGCCCTGCGCGACGCCGGCGCGCAGGCCGAACTGGCGCGCGCGCTGGAACAGGCCCAGGCCGGCAACGACGCGACCCTGCAGGCGGTCGCCGACGCGGTCGTCGCCTGCGACGCGGCGCGCCGGATCACCGCCTTCAACCCGGTCGCCGAAGCGCTGACCGGCTGGACCTCGGCCGAGGCGCTCGGCCAGCCCGCGCAGCAGGTGCTGCGTCTGGTGCGCGACGAGGCCGGCACGCCGGCGCCGCTGCCGCTGGAGGTGGCGATCGCCGGCAATCGCGCCGCGGTCGCGCAGGAGGCGGCGATGCTGCTGCGGCGCGACGGCAGCCGCCTGCCGGTGCAGGCGACCGCGCAGCCGGTGCGCGACGCGCTGGGCGTGGTGACCGGCGGGGTGATGGCGCTGCGCCAGTACAACGAAGTGCGCGAGATGGCGCAGAAGATGTCGCATCTCGCCCAGCACGACTACCTGACCGACCTGCCCAACCGCGTGCTGCTGCAGGACCGCCTGAACCAGGCATTGGCGATGATCGACCGCGGCGCGAAGGGCGCCCTGCTGTTCCTCGACCTCGACTTCTTCAAGCAGATCAACGACAGCATCGGCCACCACGCCGGCGACCGCGTGCTGCAGGAAGTCGCGCGCCGGCTCAAGGAGAACGTGCGCGCCGACGACACCGTCAGCCGCCAGGGCGGCGACGAGTTCGTGCTGCTGCTGGTGCGCCTCGCCGACCCGCGCGACGCGGCGCGCGTGGCCGAGAAGCTGATCCACTCGATCGAGCAGCCGATCGAGTTCGAGGGCCAGCAGCTGCGCGTCTCGGCCAGCATCGGCATCGCCCTGTTCCCGCAGGACGCGCGCGACACCCAGACCCTGATGAAGCAGGCCGACACCGCGCTGTACCACGCCAAGGAGGCCGGGCGCGGCCGCTACAGCTACTTCACCGGGATCATGAGCGAGAAGGCCGAGCAGCGCATGCGCATGGAGCACGACCTGCGCTTCGCGCTCGCCAACGACGACCTGTTCCTCGCTTTCCAGCCGAAGGTGACCCTGCCGGACGGGCGCATCACCGGCATCGAGGCGCTGGTGCGCTGGCGCCGCTGCGACACCGGGGAGGTGGTCGCGCCGGGCGACTTCATCCCGTTGGCCGAGGAGATCGGCCTGATCACCGCGATCGACGAATGGGTGATGCGCGCGGCCTGCCGGCAGAACCGCGCCTGGCAGGACGCCGGGTTGCCGGCGATCCCGGTGTCGGTCAACGTCTCGCTGGCGCGCTTCGACCCCGAGCGCCTGCTGGCCGGCGTCGCCGCGGT
>DASRZN010000278.1:0-3442 GCA_035686325.1 Lysobacteraceae bacterium | reverse complement strand
CGTCGAGCACCGCGCCGAGCACGCTGGCGTCCTGTTCGGTCACGCCCTCGGAGGCGTCCAGCAGGATCACCGCGACCTGGCATTCCTCGATCGACTGCAGGGTCTTGACGATCGAGAACTTCTCCACCGCCTCCTCGACCTTGGACTTTCGGCGCAGGCCGGCGGTGTCGATCAGGCGGTACTTGCGGCCGTCGCGCTCCAGGTCCACCGCGATCGAGTCGCGGGTGGTGCCCGGGACGTCGGACGCGATCATCCGTTCCTCGCCGAGGAGGCGGTTGACCAGGGTCGACTTGCCGACGTTGGGGCGGCCGACGAAGGCGATGCGGATGCGCTCCGGATCCTCGTCCAGCACCGGCGCGTCGCCGTCCTCCGGCAGCACCGCCAGCGCCCGCGCGAGCAGGTCGTCCATGCCCTGGCGGTGCGCGGACGACACCCCGAGCACGGTGCGGAAGCCGTAGCGCGCGAACTCGGCCAGCGCGGCGCGCGCGTCGATGCCGTCGACCTTGTTGACGACCAGGAAGATCGGCGTGTCGACCTTGCGCAACCAGGCCAGGATCTCGTCGTCGAGCGCGGACGGACCCTCGCGGCCATCGACGATGAACAGGACGAGGTCGGCCTCCTCCGCCGCGGCCCGCGACTGGCGCGCGGTGGCACCGGCCAGGCCCTCTTCGCTGCCGGCGATGCCGCCGGTGTCGACCAGCACGAACGGGCGCGCCGGATCGAGCCGGCACACGCCGTACTGGCGGTCGCGGGTGACGCCGGGCGCATCGTGCACCAGCGCGTCGCGGGTGCGCGTGAGCGCGTTGAACAGGGTCGACTTGCCCACGTTGGGGCGGCCGACCAGGGCGACGAGGGGGAGCATGGCGGACCGGGTTTCCGGGATCTCGGGGTTGGGAGACGGCAACGCTAGCAGGCGCGCGCGCGGCGCGCCGTTTCCGCCGGAGCCGGGGCCGCGACGCGGCTGCCCGCTGCCGGCTCCCGGACCTGGTTACTGCGCCAGGCGGAACGCGCTCAGCTCGCCGCCGACGTCCTGGACCACGAGGATGCCGTCGGCGACCACCGGCGCGGCGCGCACGGCGTCGTCCACGCGCGCGCGCGCGGCGAACTCGCCGGTGTCCAGCTTCAGCCAGTGCAGGTAGCCCTGGAAGTCGCCGACCACGGCGTAGTCGCCCTGCACCGCCGGCGCGCTGACACCGCGGTTCTTCAGCTTGTCCTGCTGCCAGAACGCGCCGCCGCCGGACTTGTCGAGCGCCCACACGACGCCATCGGGGCTGGTGACCAGCACGCTGGCACTGGCGACCGCCACGCGGCCCGGGCCGCCCGCGTCGTGCTGCCACAGCACCCGGCCGCTGGGGCCGTCGACCGCGGTGGTCTTGCGCTTGTAGCTGCTGGCGAACAGGGTGGTGCCGTCCAGCGCCGGGGTGCCGTCGACGTCGGCCATGCGCTCGAGTTCGGTGCGGCCCTCGGCCTCGCCGATGGTCGCGTTCCACAGCGGGCGGCCGTCGGCCAGCGCCAGCGCGGTCATGGTGCCGTCGTCGTTGCCGACGAAGACGAAGCCGGGGCCGAGCAGCACGCCGTCGTTGCCGCGCACGGTCAGGTTGGGCAGCTCGTGGTTCCAGAACCAGCGGCGCTCGCCGCTGGCGGCGTCGAAGGCGGTGACCCGGCCGTCGTTGGAGCGGACCAGGACCATGCCCTGCCCGATCACCGGCGGCGCGATGATTTCGTTGTTGACCTTGGCGGTCCACTTCTCGGCGCCGGTCGCGGCGTCGAGCACGACCACGTCGCCCTCGAGGCTGCCGGCGGCGACCAGGCCGTCGCCCGCGCCCGGGCCGCCGGCAAGCGCCAGCTCCGAGTCGTAGTGCCAGACCGGCTTGCCGGTCTGCAGGTCGAACGCGGTGACGCCGCCGCGCACCGCGGCGGCGTACACGCGACCGTCGGCCACCACCGGCCCCTGGCGCGCGCCAAGGCGGCCTTCGCCCTTGCCGGCGTCGGCGGTCCACAGCCGGGCCACGGTCGCGCTCGGCGTGATCTCGACCAGTTCGGCCGGGGCCTGCGGCGACTCCTTCTTCTTGCCGCCGAACCAGCCCTTGATCGTGCTGCAGCCCGTCAGCGCGACGGTCGCGGACAACAGGAGGACGGCGGCCAGCTGCGGCCGCGTGCGCGTGGGGGCGGGCTTCATCAGGAGCGGGCCTCGGGCTTGGCCGGCATGCCGCCGGCCTGGGATAGTTTGAGTTCGACGAGGCGGCGCTGCGGCGCGGCGACGTCCATGTGGGTGAGCGCCTTCTGGTAGGCGTCGCGCGCCTGCGCGGCGTCGCCGAGCGCGAACAGCGCGTCACCGCGGACCTGCTGGATCCCCGCGTTGGTGCTGTCGGCCGGCAGCAGCGCGAGCGCGTCGCGCGCCTTGCCCGCGTCCACCAGCAACTGCGCCAGGCGGGTGTTGGCAACCGCGGCCAGGGCCGGATCCTCGATCTTCGCGTTGCGCAGGGTGGCGATCGCGGCGTCGCGCTTGCCGGCCTCGAGCTGGGCCTTGGCCAGGTCCAGCGCGGCCAGGGCGGCGTACACGCCCTGCGGCAGCTTCGCGACCTGCGCCTGCGCCTCGTCGAGCTTGCTGGCGTCGATGCGGTCGCCGACCGCGTCGTAGTGGCCGGCGATCTCGACGCGCTGCTGCGCCTGGTGCTTCTGCCACCACTGCCAGCCGCCGATCGCGGCCAGGCCGATCAGCACGCCGCCGACCAGGCCCGCACCGTTTTCGCGCAGCCACTGGCGGACGCGTTCGCCTTGTTCGTGCTCGTCGAGCAGGTCGTCGATTGCCATGCCGTGCGCTGCCTCGTGACCGGCCGTGGCCGGTGGATACGGTGGAGGGACAGCCCCGCGACCCGTGCGGATCGCCGACGGGGTCAGTCAGCGGCAGGCGCGAGGGAACCGTCAGAGGATACCGTAAAGCGCGCGACGTTCGCTCGCCGGAACGCGGCGAGGTCCTGGCGCTTGCCGTCGCGCAGCACGTCCACGGCGGTGGCGTCGCCGAGCACGATCGTGCCGACGTCGTCGGCCGGCCAGGCGCGTTGCGCGCCCGCGTGCAGCAGGCCCTGCTCCAGCACCTTGCCGTCGCGGCCGGTCACTTCCACCCAGCTGTCGCCGTGCAGGCGCAGGGCGAGGGTCGGCGCGTCCTGCCTCTCCTCCGCCGCCGGCAGCGGGGCGATCGACGCGACCAGCGGCCGCGGCGACTGCGTGGCCGGGCTGGCGTGCGCGGGCGTTGTGTCGCCGACCGCCGGCACGTCCAGCGGCGCGGCATCGTGGGCGACCGTGCCCAGGTGCGGCCGCGTGGCGAGCCACACCGGCACCGCGATCGCGGCGGTGATGACGATGTAGACCAGGCGCCGCGCGGCCTGCTCGGCGAAACGGCGCATCGGCGGCGTGTAGGTGCGCGGGGTCAGCACCGGCG
>DASRZN010000277.1:0-19934 GCA_035686325.1 Lysobacteraceae bacterium | reverse complement strand
TGCCGACCACCGCGTCGCCGAGATAGGTCAGGTGGTTGGCCTTGCTGCCGACGCCGAGCCGGGCGTTCTTGGTCTCGACGAAGTTCCCCACGTGCACGCCGTCGGCCAGCACCGTGCCCGGCCGCAGCCGCGCGAACGGCCCGACCTGCACCGCGCCCTCGGTGCGCGCGCCCTCGAGGTCGCAATGCGCGCGCACCTCGGTGCCCGGGCCGAGGTCGACGTCGCGCAGGCGGCAGAACGGGCCGACCCGCACGCCGTCGCCGAGCACGACCTCGCCTTCCAGCACCACGTCCACGTCCAGCTCGACGTCGCGGCCGGCGCGCACGCTGCCGCGCACCTCGACCCGCGCCGGATCGGCCACCCGCACGCCCTGCGCGCACAGCGCGCGCACCGCGCGCCGCTGGAAGGCGCGCTCGAGTTGGGCGAGTTGCCACGGGTCGTTGGCGCCCTCGGTCTCGACCGGGTCGGCGACGGTGACGATCTCCGCCGCGTTGAATTCGTCCGTCGCCATCGCGAACACGTCGGTCAGGTAGTACTCGCCCTGCGCGTTGTCGTTGCGCAGCGCGTCCAGCCAGCGCCGCAGCGCGTTGGCGTCGGCGGCGATCACGCCGGTGTTGACCACGCGGATGCGCTGTTGTTCGGCGTCGGCGTCCTTGTGCTCGACGATGCGCGCGACCCGGCCCTCGGCGTCACGGACGATGCGGCCGTAGCCGAATGGCTCGGGCAGCTCGGCGGCGAGCACCGCGAGCACGCCCGGCGCGTCGAGCAGCGGGCGCAGCGTGCTTGGCGTCAGCAGCGGCACGTCGCCGTACAGCACCAGCACGCGCGCGCCGTCCGGGACGCCGGGCATCGCCTGCAGCACGGCATGGCCGGTGCCCAGCTGCTCGGCCTGCTCGACCCAGGTGATGTCACCGTCGCCGGCGAACGCGCTGCGCACCTGGTCGCCGCCGTGGCCGTACACCACGTGCAGGCCGGCGGGGCCGAGCGCGCGCGCCGCGTCCAGCACGTGCGCGAGCATCGGCCGCCCGGCGATCTTCTGCAGCACCTTCGGCAGCGCCGAACGCATGCGCTTGCCTTCGCCGGCGGCGAGGACGATGACGTGCAGCGTGTCGCTCATGGGCGTTCCGGGACCTTCGGGAAGTCGTCCGATTCTAGCCAAGCCCCCTGTTAGGATGCGCGCGTGCTCAACCCCGCCGCCTTGCGCCAGCCCACGCAACTCCTTCCCCGCACGCTGGCCTGGGCCGGCGTCGGCCTGCTCGGCATCGGCTTCGCAACGCATGCGCTGTGGCGGGAACTGCCGGCCGGACGGTTCACGCAGAGCCTGGTGCTGGCCGCGCTCGCCGCGGCCGCGGCGTGGGCATTGCGGCGTGCGTTGCGCTGGCAGTGGGCGGACGCGCTCGGCTGCGTGTGGCTGGCGGCGCTGGTCCTGCTGACCGGACTCGCGCCGGCGCTGGCGGTGGCGCTGCTGCTCGCCGGCGCACTCGGTCTCGGCACGCTCGTGACCGGCGCGGAGCGTCCGGGCGCTGGCGTGGTGACGGGCCTGGCGCTGATCGCCGGCGTGCTCGGCTGGCTGCTGTCGCTGCCGCTGCACCACGGCTGGAGCCACGCCGCGCTGCTGCTCGCACTGGTCCTGCTGCGCCGGCGCGCGCTGGCCGTGTCCTGGTCGACGGCGCGCGCGTGCTGGCGCGACGCCGTCGCGAGCGCGCCGGTGGCCGCCGCCTGGGCAGTGCTGCTGCTGGGCCTGGCCTCCGCCGGCGCGTGGCTGCCGACGATGCAGTTCGACGATCTCGCCTACCACCTCGGCCTGCCATGGCAGCTGATGGAGCACGCGCGCTACCTGCCCGATCCGGCCGACCAGGTGTGGGCGTTGGCGCCGTGGGCGGGCGACGTGCTGCAGGCGGTGCCGCAGCTGATCGCGCGCCAGGAAGCCCGCGGCGCGCTCAACTTCGCCTGGCTGCTGGTCGCCGCGGCGGGCGTGTATCGCGTGGTGGCGCTGCTCGGCGCCGGGGCCGTCGCGCGCTGGACCGCGGTCGCCTGCTACGCCAGTCTGCCGCTGGTCGCGGCCCTGCTCGGCGGCATGCAGACCGAGACCCCGGCAATCGCGGTCACCACGTGGCTGCTGGCGCTGGCGCTGGCGCCGCCGGGCCGGCGCACGCTGCTGGCCGCGGCCCTGCTGTACGGCCTGCTGTGGGCGCTCAAGCCGGTGCACGGGTTCGCAGCGACCCCGCTGTGGTTGTGGGCGCTGTGGCGCCGGCGCGACCTCCTGGACGCGCGGCTCGCCTGCCTCCTGGCCGGGATGGTGCTCGCCGTCGGCGGCGCGAGCTACGCGTACGCCTGGGTCCGTACCGGCAATCCGGTGCTGCCGCTGTTCAACGGCTTCTTCCAGTCGCCCTTCTTTACGGCGCTCGACTACCGGGATCCGCGCTGGGCCTCGGGGTTCGATCCGGTCCTGCCCTGGCGCATGACCTTCGACACCAGCCGTTACCTCGAAGGCTGGGACGGCGGCTTCGGCTTCGTGCTCGTGGTGCTCGCGGGCGCGTGGCTGCTGGCGCTGGCCGATCGGCGCACGCGCGCGCCGGCGCTTTGCGCCAGCCTGGCGCTGGCGCTGCCGCTGTGCGTCGTGCAGTACGCGCGCTACGCGATGCCCGGGCTGGTGGCCCTGCTGCCGGTGCTGGTCGTGGCGCTGCACGCGCGCCTGCCGCTGCTGCAGGCCAGCGCGATCGCGGGCCTGCTTTGCGCGGTGAACCTGGCCTTCCAGGCGAACGCCAACTGGCTGCTGCACACCGGCGGCATCATGCGCAGCGTCGCCGCGATGGGCCGGGACGCGCCGATGTTCGCGCGCTACGTGCCCGAGCGCGCGCTGATCGCGCAGCTGCGCCGCGCCGACGGCCCGCAACGTGCGGTGCTGCTGCTCGACGCGGACACGCCCGCGCATGCGGAACTGGCCGGCCGCGGCCGCACCACCGCCTGGTACTCGCCGCGCTGGCAAGAGGACGCGCGCCAGGCCGACGCCGACGCCAGCGGCGCCGCCTGGGCGCGCCTGCTGCGCGCCCGCGGCGTGGGCGAGGTGATCCTGCGCCCGGCGGCGCTGTCGCCGGCGCAGCGCGCGGGGCTGCAGCGTGCCGGCGCCCGCCGCCACGCGACGGTCGGCGCGGCCGAGTGGTGGACCCTGCCTGGGGGCGGTCCATGAGCCTCGGCCGGCACGCCCGCCACTACCTGCTGATCGGCCTGCTGCAGTGGCTGGTGGACTGGGGCGTGATGGTCCTGCTCAGCCAATGGATGGCGGTGGAGCCGGCCAACATCGCCGGCCGCGTCTGCGGCGCGCTGCTCGGCTACTGGCTCAACGGCAAGCTGACCTTCGCCGGCGAGGACACCGCGATCGGCCGCACCCAGCTGACCCGCTTCGTGCTGATGTGGCTGGGCACGACCGCGATCAGCACCTGGTCGATGGGGGCGATCGACGACCATCTCGGCCTGGCCTGGGCGCGCTGGGCGAAGCCGGCGGTGGAGTTCGGCCTCGGCGTGGTCGGCTTCGTGCTGTCGCGGCACTGGGTGTACAAGCAGTAGCGGGGGCTAGGGGCTAGGGGCTAGGGGCTAGGGGCTAGGGGCTAGGGAGAAAGACAAAAAAAAGCGACGGGAAACCCGTCGCTTTTTTTGCTGCGGCCCGGCGAGACGGGATGCAGGTCCTGGCCCCTGGCCCCTAGCCCCTACTCAATGCTTGAGGTTCTTGCGCAGGCGCTCCAGCGCCTGCAGCTGCGCGGTGACCTCGGCCAGGCGCGCCTGCGCCTCGGCGACTTCCATCGCCTCGCCGCGGCGGGCGAGGATGCGCTCCGCCTCTTCCTTGGCCGCGCGCACCGACGCTTCGTCGATGTCCTCGGCGCGGATGGCGGTGTCGGCCAGCACGGTCACCACCTGTGGCTGCACCTCGAGGATGCCGCCGGAAATGGCGAAGTCGAGCTGCTCGCCGCCGGGCACGGTGACCACGACCTTGCCGGGCTTGAGCCGGGTGATCAGCGGCGCGTGGCGCGGCGCGATGCCGAGCTCGCCGAGCTCGCCGGTGACGACGACGAGCTCCGCCTCGCCGCGGAAGATCTCTGCTTCGGCGCTGACGATGTCGCAACGGATGGTGGCCATGTCTGTCCTTTCCGGGCGCCGCTCAGGCGGCGACCTTCTTGCCCTTCTCGATCGCCTCGTCGACGCTGCCGACCATGTAGAACGCCTGCTCGGGCAGGTAGTCCAGCTCGCCGTCGACGATCATCTTGAAGCCGCGGATGGTTTCCTTCAGCGGCACGTACTTGCCGGGCGAGCCGGTGAACACTTCCGCCACGTGGAACGGCTGCGAGAAGAAGCGCTCGATCTTGCGCGCGCGGGCCACGGCCAGCTTGTCCTCCTCGGACAGCTCGTCCATGCCCAGGATCGCGATGATGTCCTTGAGCTCCTTGTACTTCTGCAGCGTCGCCTGCACCCGGCGCGCGGTCTCGTAGTGCTCGTTGCCGATCACGTTCGGGTCGAGCTGGCGCGAGGTCGAGTCCAGCGGGTCCACCGCCGGGTAGATGCCCAGCGAGGCGATGTTGCGCGAGAGCACGACGGTCGCGTCGAGGTGGGCGAAGGTGGTCGCCGGCGACGGGTCGGTCAGGTCGTCCGCGGGCACGTACACGGCCTGGATCGAGGTGATCGAGCCGGTCTTGGTCGAGGTGATGCGCTCCTGCAGCACGCCCATTTCCTCGGCCAGGGTCGGCTGGTAGCCCACCGCCGACGGCATGCGGCCCAGCAGCGCGGACACCTCGGTGCCGGCCAGGGTGTAGCGGTAGATGTTGTCGACGAACAGCAGCACGTCGCGGCCCTTGCCGGTGGCCGGGTCCTTGTCGTCGCGGAAGTACTCCGCCATGGTCAGGCCGGTGAGCGCGACGCGCAGGCGGTTGCCCGGCGGCTCGTTCATCTGGCCGTACACCATCGCCACCTTGTCGAGGACGTTGGAGTCCTTCATCTCGTGGTAGAAGTCGTTGCCCTCGCGGGTACGCTCGCCCACGCCGGCGAACACCGACAGGCCCGAGTGCTGCTTGGCGATGTTGTTGATCAGTTCCATCATGTTGACGGTCTTGCCGACGCCGGCGCCGCCGAACAGGCCGACCTTGCCGCCCTTCGCGAACGGGCACATCAGGTCGATGACCTTGATGCCGGTCTCGAGCAGCTCGTTGGCCGCGGCCTGGTCTTCATACGACGGCGCGGCGCGATGGATCTCCCAATGGTCGGCGGCCTGCACCGGGCCGGCCTCGTCGATCGGGTTGCCGAGCACGTCCATGATGCGGCCCAGGGTGCCGGTGCCGACCGGCACCGAGATCGCGCGGCCGGTGTTCTCGGCGATCAGGTTGCGCTTCAGGCCGTCGGTCGAGCCGAGCGCGATCGAGCGCACGACGCCGTCGCCGAGCTGCTGCTGCACTTCCAGCGTGATGTCGGTGCCCTGCACCTTCAGCGCGTCATAGACCTTCGGCACGCTCTCGCGCGGGAATTCGACGTCGACGACGGCGCCGATGATCTGGACGACCTTGCCCTGGTTTGCCATTTGAGTTGCTCCGGTAACATCTTATGTCTGTGGCGGCATGAACGCGTCCCGCCGGACCTGGTTTCGGGAACCGGGAACCGGGAACCGGGAGCGGGAAAGCGCGTCTTCGCTGCTTTCCGGCTACCGATTGCCGGCTACCGGCTACCGGCCTGCATCACACTGCTGCCGCGCCGCCCACGATTTCCGAGATTTCCTGGGTGATCGCCGCCTGCCGCGCCTTGTTGTAGACGAGGTTGAGGGTGCCGATCAGCTTGGTCGCGTTGTCGCTCGCCGCCTTCATCGCGACCATGCGCGCGGCGTGCTCGGAGGCGACGTTCTCCAGCACCGCCTGGTACACCAGCGACTCGATGTAGCGGGTCAGCACGTGCTCGAGCACGGTCTGCGCGTCGGGCTCGTACAGGTAGTCCCAGTCGTGGCGCGCGACCTGGGTGTCCGACGCCGGCAGCGGCAGCAGCTGGTCGAAGGTGGCGCGCTGTGTCATGGTGTTGACGAAGTCGTTGTAGACCAGGAACACCTTGTCCGCGTTGCCGGCGCTGTACGCGTCCAGCATCACCTTGATCACGCCGACCAGCTGCTCCAGCCGCGGCACGTCGCCGAGGTGGGTCACGGTGGCCAGCATGTTGACCTTGATCCGCCGGAAGAACACCGAGGCCTTCTGGCCGATGGTGACGATGTCGACCTCGACGCCCTGCTCGTGCCACTGGCGGATCTCGCCGAGCAGCTTGCGGAACAGGTTGTTGTTGAGGCCGCCGGCCAGGCCGCGGTCGGACGACACCACGATGTAGCCGACCCGCTTCACTTCCTCGCGCTGGACGAGGTACGGATGGCGGTACTCGGAGTTCGCCTGCGCCAGGTGGCCGATGACCTGCTTCATCGCCCGCGCGTACGGGCGCGAGGCCTTCATCCGGTCCTGCGCCTTGCGGATCTTGGAGGCAGAGACCATCTCCAGCGCGCGCGTCACCTTGCGGGTGTTCTGCACGCTCTTGATCTTGGTCTTGATTTCGCGTCCGCCGGCCATGTGTCTCGCTCGCTTGCTTGCTGGACGGGGACCGCGACAGCCGCGGCCCCCCGTTCGCCATCAGGGCTTGGGGCTCAGAACGAGCCGGTCGCCTTGAACTCCTCGATGCCCTTCCTGAACGCGGCCTCGAACTCGTCGTTCCAGTCGCCCGAGGCGTTGATCTTCTCCATCAGCGCGCCGGCGGTGTTCTCGAGGTGGGCGTGCAGGCCCTGCTCGAAGGCGCCGATCTTCGCGACCGGCACGTCGTCCATGTAGCCCTTGTCGACCGCGTAGATCGACAGCGCCTGGTGCGCGACCGACATCGGCGCGTACTGCTTCTGCTTCATCAGCTCGGTGACGCGCTGGCCGCGCTCGAGCTGCTTGCGGGTGGCGTCGTCCAGGTCCGAGGCGAACTGCGCGAACGCAGCCAGCTCGCGGTACTGGGCGAGCGCGATGCGGATGCCGCCCGAGAGCTTCTTCATGATCTTGGTCTGCGCCGCGCCACCCACGCGCGACACCGAGATGCCGGCGTTCACGGCCGGGCGGATGCCGGCGTTGAACAGGTCGGTCTCGAGGAAGATCTGGCCGTCGGTGATCGAGATCACGTTGGTGGGCACGAACGCCGAGACGTCGCCGGCCTGGGTCTCGATGATCGGCAGCGCGGTCAGCGAGCCGGTCTTGCCCTTGACGGCGCCGTTGGTGAACTTCTCGACGTACTCCTCGGACACGCGCGCGGCGCGCTCGAGCAGGCGGCTGTGCAGGTAGAACACGTCGCCCGGATACGCCTCGCGGCCCGGCGGACGGCGCAGCAGCAGCGAGATCTGGCGGTACGCCACGGCCTGCTTGGACAGGTCGTCGTAGATGATCAGCGCGTCTTCGCCGCGGTCACGGAAGTACTCGCCCATCGCGCAGCCGGCGTAGGCGGCGATGTACTGCATCGCGGCCGACTCCGACGCCGAGGCGGCGACGACCGTGGTGAAGGCCATCGCGCCATGCTCTTCGAGCTTGCGCACGATGTTGGCGATGGTCGAGTTCTTCTGGCCGATGGCGACGTAGATGCAGCGGACGCCGGAGTTCTTCTGGTTGATGATCGCGTCGATCGCGACCGCGGTCTTGCCGGTCTGGCGGTCGCCGATGATCAGCTCGCGCTGGCCGCGGCCGATCGGGATCATCGAGTCGATCGCCTTGTAGCCGGTCTGCACCGGCTGCGACACCGACTTGCGCCAGATCACGCCGGGAGCAATCGTCTCCACCGGCGAGCTGACCGCCGCGTTGATCGGGCCCTTGCCGTCGATCGGCTCGCCCAGCGCGTTGACCACGCGGCCGAGCAGCTCGGGACCGACCGGCACCTCGAGGATGCGGCCGGTGGTCTTGGCGACGTCGCCCTCGCGCAGGTGCTCGTAGTCGCCCAGGACCACGGCGCCGACCGAGTCGCGCTCCAGGTTCAGCGCCAGCGCGTACGTGTTGCCCGGCAGCTCGATCATTTCGCCCTGCATCACGTCGGCCAGGCCGAAGATGCGCACGATGCCGTCGGACACCGCGGTAACGGTGCCTTCGTTGCGCGCTTCGGCGGCGAGACCGACCTTCTCGATGCGGCTCTTGATCAGTTCGCTGATTTCGGACGGGTTGAGCGTGGTGGTAGCCATGTCGTTTCCTTGGTCGTGCGCCGCGATCGCGGCGCCCGGGTTTGCTTGTGTGCGAAGCGGGCCTCAGCCCGCGAGCGCGCCCTGCAGGCGTTCGAGCTTGCCGCGCAGCGAGCCGTCGATGACGACGTCGCCGGCATCGATCACCGCGCCGCCGATCAGCGCCGGATCCACCGCGGTCTCGACCTCGACGTCGCGGCCGAAGCGGCGGCGCAGCGCTTCCTTCAGCTTGTCGAGCTCGCCCGCCGGCAGTTCGGCCGCCGAGGTCACCCGCGCCTTGACCACGCGCTCGGCCTCGGCGCGCAGCTCCTCGTACAGGCCGGCGATCTCCGGCAGCAGCGCGAGGCGGCCGTTGTCGGCCAGCATGGCGAGGAAGCGGCCGAAAGACTCGCCAGCGTCCTGCGGCGCCAGCAGCATCACCGCGTTGTCGGCGGTCAGGCGCGGATCGCCGAGCAGCGCCGACACCCGCGGATCCGCGGCGACACGCGCGGCGAAGCCGAGCGCCTGCGACCACGCCGGCAAGGCGCGCTCGTCGCGCGCGACCGCGAAGGCGGCGCGCGCGTAGGGACGGGCAAGGGTCAGGGCCTGGCTCACGTCAGATCTCCGCGGCCAGCTCGTCCAGCAGCGCCTTGTGCGCGTTCTGGTCGATTTCGCGGCGCAGCAGCTTCTCGGCGCCGGCGACCGCCAGCGTCGACACCTGGCGACGCAGGTCCTCGCGCGCGCGGTTGGCGGCGGCGGCGATCTCGGCCTCGGCCAGCGCCTTCTGCCGGTTGGCTTCGGCGATCGCCTCGTTCTTGGCAGCCTCGACGATCTGGTTGGCGCGCTGGTGGGCCTGGTCGATGATCTCGTTGGCCTTCACCCGCGCCTCGCGCAGCGCCTCGTTGACCTTGTCCTGCGCCTGCGCCAGGTCCTTCTGGCTGCGGTCGGCGGCGGCGAGGCCTTCGGCGATCTTCTGCTGGCGCTCCTCGATCGCACCGATGATGTGCGGCCAGCCGAATTTCATCACCAGCCAGGCGACCGCGAAGAACGCGAGGCCCTGAATGACGAGAGTGAGGTTGGGTAGCATGGGACTTGCTCCTGGTGCCGGCGGCGCGCGGCCGCCGGCGATGCCTGAATCCGTGCGTGCGAGCCCGGCCTTAGCCGGTGATCTGCGCCAGCAGCGGGTTGGCGAACAGCAGCAGCAGCGCGATCGCGACGCCGATCATCGGCACGGCGTCGAGCAGGCCGGCAACGATGAACATCTTGGTCTGCAGCATCGGGGTCAGCTCCGGCTGGCGCGCCGAACCCTCGAGGAACTTGCCGCCGAGGATGGCGAAACCGATCGCGGTGCCGAGGGCGCCGAGGCCGATCAGCAGGCCGGCCGCGATGACGGTGAACTTCAGCACTTCAGCGATGAGGGCAGCGTTTTCCATGGTCTACTCCGGTTGGATCTTGTGCGTTGCGTGCAACGGGTGGAAGGGAAAGGGGATCAGTGGCTCTCGGCCGACATGCTGAGGTAGACGATCGTCAGCATCATGAAGATGAAGGCCTGCAGGGTGATGATCAGCACGTGGAACGCGGTCCACGCGAAGCCGGAGAACAGCTGCGCGCCGCCCATCACCCAGGTGCCGGCGTTGGCGAGCGAGGAGCCCAGCGTCATCAGCGCGATCAGGATGAAGATCAGCTCGCCGGCGTACATGTTGCCGAACAGTCGCAGCGACAGGCTGAGCGGGCGCACGCCTTCCTCGATCACGCGCAGCAGCAGGTTGGCCGGCGCCAGCAGGATCTTGCCGACGGTCCCGTGCGCGTGGAACGGCGCGGTGAAGATTTCCCTGGTGAAGCCGCCGATGCCCTTGTGGCCGATGCCGAACACCTGGATCAGCAGGAACACCGCCAGCGACAGGCCGAAGGTGGTGTTGAGGTCGGCGGTGGGCACCACGCGCAGGTAGGCGTGGGCCGGGTCGTGGCCGGCGGCCTCGTGGCCGGCGGCCCACATCCAGGGCAGCAGGTCGACCGGCACCATGTCCATGAAGTTCATCAGGAACACGAGGCAGAAGATCGTGATCGACAGCGGCGCGATCAGCTTGCTGCGGCCGTGGAACGTCTCGCGCACCAGGCCGTCGACGAAGCCGACGATGATCTCGACCAAGGCCTGGAACTTGCCCGGCACGCCCGGCGTCGCCTTGCGCGCGGCGCGCAGGAAGAAGAACAGGAACAGCAGCGACAGCACCAAGGTGAACGCCAGCGTATCCACGTTCAAGGTCATGAACGCGCCATCGCCGACCTTCACCTGCAGGTGGTGCAGGTGGTGGTTGATGTATTCGGTGGAGTTCGCGCCCGAGGCGGTTTCTTCAACGCTCACGTGTCAATTCCGCTGCCGTTTTGCACCACGCAGATTCAGACCCAGCAAGTAGGCCACGAGGGCCACCGCCACTCCCACCACCACCGGAAGCGGCGGCAGGCGCCAGGCTCCCAGTGCGACCGCAAGCACCGCCACCACCACCGCCCACTTGCCCAGCACCCCCAGCAGGAGGCGGGCGAAGGCGGCGCGTGCCGGCTGGACCCCGCCGGCGAACGACACCGTCGCCGCCAGCGCATGCCCCGCCGCCATGGCCAGCCCACCAGCCAGGACGCCCAGTGCCGGACGCGCTCCCTGCAGGAGGAAGGCGCCTGCCACCAGGCCCACCGTGGCGATCTCGAGGGCCACCGCGCGCGCTGCTGCGCTGCGACCTGCGGCGATGGGATCGTGCACGGCGGTTGGACTGGCGTGAGGGGTGGCCGGAACGCTCGGCGAAAGCGGCCCTGCGAATCCGGAAAAGTATAGCAGTGGCCCGGATTTGCGGGCAACCGCCAACCCGCGGATCGGGATCGCCATGCGAGCCGGCGACGCAGGCCTCCCTGTTCATGGAACCTTTGCCGGAAAGGCCGGGTCACTGCCCTTGCCGTCCCGTTTCCTCGTCGCCCGGAACGGCAGCCCTGGGAAGCCCCGACCGGTCCGGCCGGGGCTTCTTTTTTTGACGGCCGCCTGCGGGCGGGGCGTCAGCCCTTTTTCGGCAGGTACAGGTCGGTGATCGTGCCTTCGTAGGCCTCGGCCGCCATGCCGACCGATTCGCTCAGGGTCGGATGCGGATGGATGGTGTGGCCGATGTCGGCCGCCTCCGCGCCCATCTCGATCGCCAGCGCGACCTCGGCGATCAGGTCGCCCGCGTGCGGGCCGACGATGCCGCCGCCGAGCACGCGGTGGGTCGCTGCGTCGAACACCAGCTTGGTGAAGCCCTCGGTGCGGCCGATGCCGATCGCGCGGCCCGACGCCGCCCACGGGAACTTGCCGACGCCGACCTCGAGCCCCTTCGCCTTCGCCTCGCCTTCGGTGACGCCGACCCAGGCGATCTCGGGATCGGTATAGGCCACCGACGGGATGACCCGCGCGACCCATTCGCGTTTCTCGCCAGCGGCGACTTCCGCGGCGAGCTTGCCCTCGTGGGTCGCCTTGTGCGCCAGCATCGGCTGGCCGACCAGGTCGCCGATCGCGAACACGTGCGGCACGTTGGTGCGCATCTGCGCGTCGACCGCGATGAAACCGCGCTCGCCGACCTGCACGCCGGCCTTCTCCGCATCCAGCCTGTTGCCGTTGGGCGCGCGGCCGACCGCGACCAGCACGCGGTCGTACAGCTTGCCGGCGGGCTGGCTCTCGCCCTCGAAGGTGCAGGCGATGCCGTTCTTCTGCGCCTTCGCCTCGACCACCTTGGTTTTCAGGTGCACCGCCACGCCCTGCTGCTTGAGGCGCTGGGCGAGCGGACGCACGAGGTCGGCGTCGGCGCCGGGCATCAGCTGCGCGGCGAGCTCGACTACCGTCACCTCGCTGCCGAGCGCGCGGTACACGGTCGCCATTTCCAGGCCGATGATGCCGCCGCCGACCACCAGCAGCTTCTTCGGGATGTCGGCGAGCTCGAGCGCGCCGGTCGAATCCATCACCCGCGGGTCGTCCCACGGGAAGCCCGGCAGCTTCAGCGACTGGCTGCCGGCGGCGATGATGCAGTGCTCGAAGCGCAGCAGCTGCGTGCCCTTCGCGCCTTCGATCTCCAGCTCGTGCGGCGAGACGAAGCGGGCGCTGCCGGTGACGGTGCGCACCTTGCGCTGCTTCGCCATCGTCGCCAGGCCGCCGGTGAGCTGGCCGACCACCTTGTCCTTGTACGCGCGCAGCTTGTCCAGCGCGATCTTCGGCTTGCCGAAGTCGACGCCGTAGCTGCCGGCGTGCGCCGCCTCGTCGATCACCGCGGCCGCGTGCAGCAGCGCCTTGGACGGGATGCAGCCGACGTTGAGGCAGACGCCGCCGAGGCTGTCGTAGCGTTCGACCAGCACGGTGTCGAGGCCGAGGTCGGCGCCGCGGAAGGCCGCGGTGTAGCCGCCGGGGCCGGCCCCGATCACCACCAGCGCGCATTCGATGTCGGCCTTGCGGCCGCTGCCCGGCGCGGCGTCGGCCGCGGGCTGCGCGGGCGAAGGCGTGACGGGCGGCGGCTTGCCGCCAGCGTCGCCGCCCGCAACTCCGCTTGCGGCTTGGCTCCCTCTCCCGCTCGCGGGAGAGGGTTGGGGTGAGGGTGCGGCTTTGGCCGACGCGGCTTCCGCCTTGCCCCCATCCCGGCCTTCCCCCGCTGGCGCGGCGGAAGGAGCAGCGCCCTCGCCTTCCAGCACCGCGATCACCGCGCCCTCGCGCACGGTGTCGCCGACCTTGACTTTCAGCTCGACCAGCTTGCCGGCGGCGGTCGACGGCACTTCCATCGTCGCCTTCGCCGACTCCAGCGTGATCAACCCCTGGTCCACCGCGACGGTGTCGCCGGGCGCGACCAGCACCTCGATCACCGGCACGTCCTCGTGGCCGCCGATGTCGGGGACCTTGACCTCGATGCGCTCTGCCATGGCCGCGCCTCCGTTACAGCAGCGCCCGGCGCATGTCGCCGAGCAGCTGCGCGAGGTAGGCGGTGAAGCGCGCGGCGGCAGCACCGTCGATCACCCGGTGGTCATAGCTGAGCGACAGCGGCAGCACCAGCCGCGGCTCGAACTTCTCGCCGTCCCACACCGGCTTCATCGCCGATTTCGACACGCCGAGGATCGCGACTTCCGGCGCGTTGACGATGGGCGTGAAGGACGTGCCGCCGATGCCGCCGAGCGAACTGATCGAGAAGCAGCCGCCCTGCATGTCGGCGGGCGACAGCTTGCCCTCGCGCGCCTTGGCCGCCAGCGCGCTGGTTTCCTGCGCGATCTCGAGCACGCCCTTGCGGTCGCAGTCGCGGATCACCGGCACCACCAGCCCGTTCGGCGTGTCGGCGGCGAAGCCGATGTGGAAGTACTGCTTCAAGACCAGGGTCGCGCCGTCGGCGTCGAGCGAGGCGTTGAAGGTCGGGAACTTCTGCAGCGCCGACACCGAGGCCTTGATGAGGAACGCGAGCAGGGTGAGCTTGGCCGCGGTGCCCTTGGCGATGGCTTTCGCGTGCTCCTCGTTCAGGGCCACGCGCAGCGCCTCCAGCTCGGTGATGTCGGCGTCGTCGTGCTGGGTGACGTGCGGGATCATCGCCCAGTTGCGCGCGAGGTTGGCGCCGGACAGCTTCTGGATCCGGGTCAGCTCGCGCGTTTCCACCGGGCCGAACTTCGCGAAGTCCACCTTCGGCCACGGCAGCAGGTTGAGGCCACCGCCGCCGGCCGCCGCGCCCGCCGGCGCGCCGCCCTGCAGCGCGCGCTTGACGAACTCCTGCACGTCCTCGCGGGTGATGCGGCCGCCGCGCTCGCTGCCCTGCACCTGCGTCAGGTCCACGCCGAGTTCGCGCGCGAACAGGCGCACCGCCGGACTTGCATAGGGCACCTTGTCCGGCAGCACCGCGTCGGCCTCGAAGCGCACCGCCGGCTGGCCCGCGCCGAGCGCGCCGGCGTGGCTGCCGGTGGCGGCCTGCTGCGCGATCGAGGCCTGGGCGAGGCGGTCGGGCTGCTTCGGCACCTGCGTCGGCGCGACCTCGGCGCCGGTCTCCGCGCTGCGCACCTGCTGCGCCGGCGCCTCCGGCTCGGCGCGCGGCGGCGCGGCGTCCTGCTTCGGCGGCGCCGGTTCGGCCGGTGCCGCGGCCTTGGCATCGCCCTCCTCGGCTTCGACCAGCGCGACCACGCTGCCCTGCGCGACGGTGTCGCCGACCTTGACCTTCAGCTCGCGCACGATGCCGCCGAAGGGCGCCGGCACTTCCATCGTCGCCTTGGCCGATTCCAGCGTGATCAGGCCCTGGTCGGGCGCGATGCGGTCGCCGACGGCGACCAGCACCTCGATCACCGGCACGTCGTCGTGGCCGCCGATGTCGGGGACGCGCGCTTCCTTCAGTTCGGCCATGGGGAGACTCCGGCGTGCAGGGGAACGCCTATTGTGGCCGTGCGCGACCACGCGCGCCAACGCACGCCGCCGGATGGCGCCCGCGCGCCGGGTTCCGGCGGGTCACGCCTCCTTCACCGCACCGGCCGCGGCGCCTGCGTTCACGCCCGCCGCCGCGCGTCGCCGCTACGGTGCGGCCATGCCCGAGGGCCCGTCCATCGTCATCCTCAGGGAGGAGGCGGCGAAGTTCGCCGGCAAGCGGGTCCGCGCGGTCTCCGGCAACAGCCGCCAGGACATCCAGCGCCTGGCCGGCCAGCGCCTGCGCGCGGTGTGCAGCTGGGGCAAGCACTTCCTGCTCGCCTTCGACGGCTTCGCCCTGCGGATCCATTTCATGCTGTTCGGGCGCTGGGCGGTGGACGCGCGGCGGGAGAACGCGAACCCGCGCCTGAGCCTGGCCTTCGACAACGGCGAGTTGAACCTCTACGCCTGCTCGGTGCGCTTCATCGAGGGCGAACTGGACGACGCCTACGACTGGAGCGGCGACGTGATGGCCGACGCCTGGGACCCGGCCAGGGCGCGGCGCAAGCTCAAGGCGTATCCGGAGTTGCTCGCCGCCGACGCGCTGCTCGAGCAGGACATCTTCGCGGGCGTTGGCAACATCATCAAGAACGAGGTGCTGTGGCGGATCCGGGTGCACCCGGAGAGCACGATCGGCGCGCTGCCGCCGCGCAAGCTCGGCGAACTGGTCAGGCAGGCGCGCGAATACAGTTTCGATTTCCTCGCCTGGAAGAAGGCCTTCGTGCTGAAGAAGCACTACCAGGTGCACACCAAGCAGTATTGCCCGCGCGACGGCGCCCGCCTGAGCTACCGCAAGGAACTCGGCGAGAAGCGCCGGCGCGCGTTCTTCTGCGAGGAGTGCCAGGTGCTGTATCGCCCGGCCGGGATGGAAGCGAAGGCCGCCAAGAGCGCGAAGGCCGCGAAGGCCGCCAGGCCCGCAACGGCTCCCAAGCCCGCGAAGGTCGCGAAAGCCGCCAAAGCCGCCAAGGCCGCAAAACCCGCGAAAACGCCGAAACCCGCGAAGAAGCCGGCGAAGGCAGCCAGGGTCCGCAAACCCGCAGCGAAGAAAGCCGGGCCTGCCGGCGCCGCGCGCGCGGCCGCCACCCGGGCCCGCCCCACCCCAGGCTAGGGATGCTCCGCTTCCGCGTGCACCCGCTCGCGGCGCAGCAGGTACAGGCCGCTGGCGACGATGATGCCGGCGCCGACCCAGGTGACGGCGTCCGGCAGGGTCTGCCACAGCAGCAGGTCGAACAGCACGCCCCACACCAGCGCGGTGTATTCCAGCGGTGCCAGCAACGAGGCTTCGCCGAGGCGGAACGCTGCGGTGATCGCGTACTGCCCGATCGCGCCGGAGATGCCCACGCCGAGCACCAGCCAGCCGTGCTCGGCGCGCACCGGCACCCAGTCGGGCAGCGCGATCGCGCCCGAGCCGAGCGCCATCAGCACCAGCAGCCACACCACCATCGCCTGGTTGCTGTCGGTGCGCGCCAGCCAACGCACGGTGATCGCGCTGATCGCGTACATCAGCGCCGCCAGCAGCACCATCAGCGCCGCCATCCCGAACAGGCCATCGCCGCGCGGGCGCAGCAGCACCAGCACGCCGAGCAGGCCGACGCCGATCGCGGTCCAGCGCCGCGGTCCCACCCGCTCGCCGAGCAGCGGCACCGACAACGCGGTGATCAGCAGCGGCGCGACGAAGAAGATCGAATAGGTCGTCGACAGCGGCAGCGTGCGCAGCGCGTAGACGAAGGACGCCATCATCGCCACGCCGATCGCGCCGCGCAGCAGGTGCAGCGACCAGCGCACCCGCAGCAGCGCGCGGCCGCCGACGCTGGCCAATGCCCACACCAGCACGAACGGCAGCGACGACAGCGCGCGCAGGGTGCCCACCTGGAACGGCGGGTAATGCGCGGACAGCACCTTCAGGCCCGCGTCCATCAGCGCGAAGGTGGCCACCGCGACCAGCATGGTGACCATCGCCCGCAGCGCATGCGGATTGCGTGTCGTCATCGGCCGGCTTCCGCGTCGCAGTAACGCGAACGGCGCGCGGCCGGCGCGCGCAGGACCTGCGGCAGGTAGTAGTCGAGCAGGCTCGCCGCGAGCGCGCGGTCGGCCTCCGGAACGAGCGAGCCGGCGTCGCGCAGCCAGCCGGCCTTGCAGTCCGCGTCCGCCGCATCGCCGGCGGCGCAGGCGAGCAGGTCCTCGTAGGCGCCGCGCCAGGCCGCGAACTGCGCGTGGGTCATCGGTGCGCCATGGCCCGGCACTAGGGTCGCGAACGGCAGCGCGTCCAGCCGGGCCAGCGCCTCGCGCCAGCCTTCCGCGCAGGCGGTGTCCAGCAGCGGCGCCGGCAGGGTCACGAGGTCGCCGGCCAGCAGCGTGCGCGTGGCCGGGTCGTACAGCCAGACGTCGCCGCCGCTGACCGCGTTGCGCTCCAGGCCGAGCGTCACCTTGCGCCCGGCGAGGGTGCGCTCGCCGGTGGCGGTCACCGGCCGCGTCGGGAACAGCCGCGCGCCGGCGTCGATGCGTGCGATCTCCTCGCGCCAGCCGGCGGCCTCGGCGCCGCCGGCCGGCGCCTGCGCGAGCGCGCCCGCGAGCTGCGCGCGGTAGTCGGCGAGGAAGCCGCCGATCGCGCCTTCGATCGCGTCGCTGGCGTGCACCTCCGCGCGCGGCCACGCCTCGCGCAGCGACGCGTTGCCGGCGACGTGATCGAGATGCCAGTGGCTGTTGACGATCGCCGCGATGGGCTGCCGCACTGCACGCGCGGCATCGAGGATGCCTTGCGTGTGCGCCGCGTGGCGGCCGCTGTCGAACACGACCAGCCCCTGCGGCGCGCGCAGCAGCACGCTGTTGCCATCCGGCTGCGCGCCGGCGACGAAGGTGCCACGCAGCAGCGCGATGTCCGGCGCGATCGTCTCGCCCGGCAGCGGCGGCGTGTCGCGACGCGGCGCGCAGGCGACGAGCGCGGCCAGCAGCAGCAAGGGCAGCATCCTCATCGCGGCACTCCGGGTGGGAAGCGCACACGCTGCCCTGCGCACCGCGCGCGGGCAATAGGCCAGGCGTCGGGGCGCGCGGCGCGGCCTTGCCCGGCTTGCCGGCAGCGAATGCGCCTGCAGTCCTTCGCTCACGCGGCGTCCCCCGCAGCGAACAGGCGCAGGCGGTCATCGTCGTCCAGCAGCCGCCACGCGCCCGCCGCCAGCCCGTCCAGCGCCAGCCCGCCGACGCGCGGCCGGTGCAGCGTCTCGACATGGTTGCCGACCGCCGCGAACATCCGCCGCACCTGGTGGTATCGCCCCTCGGTGAGGGTAAGCCGCGCGTGGCGCGGGCCAAGTGCCTCCAGCCGCGCCGGCGCCAGCGGCGTGCGCTCCGATTCCAGCAGCAGCGTGCCGCTGGCGAAGACCTCCGCCTCGTCGCCACGCAGGTCCCGCGCCAGGGTCGCCTCGTACACCTTTGGCAGGTGCGTGCGCGGCGACACGATCCGGTGCAGCAGAGCGCCGTCGTCGGTCATCAGCAACAGGCCGCTGGTGTCGCGGTCGAGCCGGCCGACCGTCGACAGCACCGGCCGGCGCAGGCGGAAGCGCGGCGGCAGCAGGTCGTAGACGACGCGCCCGGGATCGGTGGTGGAGCAGGTGGTGCCGAGCGGCTTGTGCAGCATCAGCAGCATGCCGGGCGCGGGATCGAGCGCGTCGCCGTCCAGGCGCACGTCCGCGTGCGCGACCGCGTCGTCGGCGTACAGCACCTCGCCCGCGGCATCGGTGACGCGGCCCTCGCGGAACAGGCGCGCGACCTCCTTGCGGCTGCCGTAGCCCAGGTTGGCGAGCAGTTTCACCAATTTCATGCCGCGCCCCGAACGGCTTCGACCACCTTGAAGCCGCCCTCCTGCGCGACCGTGCGCACCTGCGCGAAATGCGCGCCGAGCGCGGCCTCGTACGGCAGGTGGCGATTGGCGACCAGCCACAGCCGGCCGCGCGGCGCGAGCGCCTGCGCCGCCGCGGCGATGAAGCGCTGGCCGAGCTCGGGGCGGTCGATCCGGTCCTGGGCGTGGAAGGGCGGATTGCTGACGATCACGTCGTAGCGACGCGGCAGGCCGGCGGCGACGTCGTGCCAGTGGAAGCCGGGCGTCGCGCCGGGCGCGTTCGCCGCGAGGTTGGCGCGGGCGAGTTCGAGCGCACGCGCGTCCGCTTCGTACAGGTCCATCGCGCGGAGGCGCGGACAGCGCGCCAGCAGCACGCCGGCGAGGAAGCCCCAGCCGGCGCCGAGGTCGGCGGCGTCGCCGGCGAGGTCGGCGGGCAGGTGGCGCGCGAGCAGGGCGGAACCGGCATCCACCCGGTCCCAGGCGAACACGCCGGGGCGGCTGAGCCAGCGTCCCGCGAGACCGGCTTCTGCCAGGCGCGCATCGGCGAGCGGGCGCGGCGCGTCCAGCGCGCGCCACTCGGCGGCGAGCCCCGCGTCCACGCCACCTGTCCCCGCCTGCGTCCAGTACACGCGGCAATGGTGCTTGGACAGCGCCTGCAACGGGCCGGCGAGGCGGGCGAGGTCGGCCTGGCCGCTGCGCCCGCCCTCGTCGTTGTGCTGGCTGGCGAGCAGCACGCCACCGGGCGCGACGCGCGCCAGCGCGCGCGCGAACCAGGCGCGCGCCTCCTCCCGCTGGCGCGGCGGCAGCAGCAGGACCAGCGGCCAGCGGCGCCCGTCGTCGGCGGCGGCGTCCGGCGCCACCGCGAACCCGGCGCGGGCAAGCGCGTCCGCCTGCGGCCTGAACGGCTGCACGCAGGCCAGTCCCGGCCGCGGCGCGGCATGCAGCGCGGCGCCTTCCCGCGCGCGCAGGAACAGCGCCCCGTCCGCCGGCCAGGCGACATGGCCTTCGGCGAGCGGCAGGAACAGGGCGTCGAGGGCGGGATCGGCGGCGGCCATCCGTGAATTCTCGCCCGCTTGACCCCGCAGCCGCGAGCATGGGACGCGGACCGATCGGAGGAGCAGCCAATGCGTGCCTTGTTCGTGGGTGGCCTGGTGGACAACAGCGAACTCGACCTCGACGAAGGCGTGCCGCCGACCCACTACCCGCCGAACACCGGCGGCGGCCAGTCGCGCTACCGGCTTTACCAGCTGGGTCTCGATGGCGACCGCGACATCGTCTACGCCGTCTATGCCGCGCCCGACCTCGCCGAGGAAGTCGTGGACCGGATCATCGACGAGCGCGATTACCCGCGCCGCTTCGAGGCGACGCCCGCGCCGCCGCCGGCGTAGCCGGCCGCGCTACGGCTCCGGCGTGGGCGCGTTCGGGTCCGGCGGCGCCGCGCGCCGGCTGGGTTCCGGCGGCGACGGATCCGGTACCCGCATCACCGCGTCGATCTC
>DASRZN010000276.1:0-5416 GCA_035686325.1 Lysobacteraceae bacterium | reverse complement strand
GCAGGCCGATCCGGCCTGTGAGCAAGACCTTCGCCGTCCCACGGCGAAGGTGCATCCATCCGATGCATGTCCACCGTGGCCTGTCCGGTGGCGTCCGCTCGGGTGCCGCCGGGAACGCATCGCCTGCACATCGCAGGCACGCACCATCGCGTCCGGACGGGGCCGCGGCGACCCGCCGCCCCATCGGGACCGAGTCGGAGACGCCACCATGCCCTGCCCGCGCTGTTCGACTTCCAGTCCGCCCCCTCACGCGGCACCGGGAGCCTCCGTGTTCCCGCTCCCCCCACGACGCTAGCCGACGGAACCCTCATGGACGCACTCCTGAACCCCGAAATCTGGATCGCGCTGGCCACGCTGACCGCGCTCGAGCTGGTGCTCGGGATCGACAACATCATCTTCATCTCGATCCTCGCGGGGCGGGTTCCGGCCGCCCAACGGGACAAGGCGCGGCGGGTCGGCATCACCCTCGCCGCGATCACGCGGCTGGGCCTGCTGTTCGCGATCACCTGGATCATCGGACTCACGGCCCCGCTGTTCACCGTGCTCGGGCAGGAGATTTCCTGGCGCGACCTGATCCTCATCGGCGGCGGCCTGTTCCTGATCGCGAAGGCGACGCACGAGATCCACCAGAAGCTCGAGGGCGCGACGGAACAGGTCACCCCGGGCAGCGCGGCGGCGGCATCCTTCGGCAGCGTGGTCACCCAGATCATGTTCATCGACATCGTGTTCTCGCTCGACTCGATCATCACCGCGGTCGGCATGGTCGACGAGCGTTGGGTGATGGTCACCGCCATCCTGGTCTCGATCGGGTTCATGCTCGCCTTCGCCAAACCCATCGGCGATTTCGTCGAGCGCCATCCGACCGTCAAGGTCCTGGCCTTGAGCTTCCTGATCATGATCGGGCTGGTGCTCATCGCCGACGGGTTCGGCCAGCACATCCCGAAGGGATACATCTATGCCGCGATGGCGTTCTCGGTCTTCGTCGAACTGATCAACCTCTGGATCCGCAAGCGCTCCGGCGCGGGAGCCGCCCCGGTGAAGCTGCACGAACGCTACGAAGGCCAGGCGACGGATTAGGCGCTTGAGCCGGGAGGACGGATGCGGCCCGACGCACCACGCGCGATCGCCATCATGGGCGTTGCCGGCAGCGGCAAGACCACGCTCGCGCGCGCGCTGGCCCGGCGCCTCGGGCACGTCTTCCTGGACGCGGACGCGTTCCACTCGCCGGAAGCCCGCGCGCAGATGGCCGCGGGCGTTCCGCTGACCGACGCGCAACGCGATCCATGGGTCGACGCGCTCGTGGCGGCATTGCGCCGTCACGCGCGCGAAGGCCGCTCTACGGTGCTCGCCTTCTCCGGCCTGCGCGCGGCCCACCGGCAGCGCCTGCGCGAAAGCGGCGTGCCCATCCGCTTCGTGTTCCTGCGGGCGTCCCCGGCGGTGATCGCGGCGCGGCTGGCGGCGCGACACGGACACTTCATGCCGCCGGACCTGCAGGCCAGCCAGTTCGCCACGCTGGAGATGCCCGATGCCGAGCCCGACGTCGTCCAGCTGGACGCGGGCGCGCCGTTCGCACAGGTGCTGGCCGAGGTGATCGGCGCCACCGGTGCGGACCTCCCGCGCGCGGACGGCGGCGGCGCCTGAAGCACCGGCGCAGGGCGCGCGAGCGCGACAGCGGCTGCCGCGCAAGGGGTGTGAAGGAGGGAGCAGGCGGCACAGGCTTCACGGGCACGCCCAGCTGCGTGGGCATTAATGAAGGCCCCTTCGGTTGCCGTGCCTGCCGCCCGTCGCGATGCCCCACCCGCCCGACCGCAGCCTGATCCAGATCCGCGTGCGTCCGGCGACGGTCTACGTCAGCCGCGGCGAGACGGTGATGGCGTTCGAGCAGGACGGATTCCTGCACGACGGCGCGGAGCACGGCCTGTTCGCCGACCAGACGCGGCTGTTGTCGCGCTATCGGCACCTGGTGGACGGCGAGCGCGAGCCGGTTCCGGTGACCTTGTCGAACGTCGGCCAGGACAGCTGGCTCGGCTACTACCTGGTGCCGCTGCGCCCGGGCGAAGCGCGCCAGGCCGACCTGTGGGCGCCCGAGCAGCTCGCACAGCAGGCCCTCGAGCTGCGGGTGTCGCGCGTGGTCGGCGACGGCATGCACGAGGACCTGGACTTCGAGAACCACACGCAGGAGCACGCCAGCTTCCGCTTCGAACTGGACATCGACGCCGACTTCGCCGACCAGAACGAAACCGGCGGGAAGCCGCGGCAGCAGCACGGAACGCTGGACCGGGGCTGGGACGACGCGGCCCACGCACTCTCCTTCGACTACAGGGCCCGGCACCACTACGACACACAGGGCAATCGTGGCGTGGCGACCTTGCATCGCGGCCTCACGTTGCGCATTGCCCACGCGAGCTCGCCGCCGACCTGGCGCGACGGCCGGATCGGCTTCGACATCGCGCTCGCTCCGCACGATGCCTGGCACGCCTGCCTGCTGTGGATCCCGCGGATCGACGGCGAGACCCGGTTGCCGCCCGCGGAATGCCGCGCGTTCCGCTCGCGTCCCGAGGCCGGGACGCCCGACGCCGTGTTCCTCGGCGAAGCGACCGCGTTCGACTCGGTCGAAAGCGACACCCTCGCCCCGGTCGTGCTGGATGCGCTGGAGCGCGCGCGGCGCGACCTGCTGGCATTGCGGCTGCGCCGGTTCGACCGCGACAGCCGGGCGTGGACAGTGGCCGCGGGATTGCCGATGTACGTCGCGCTGTTCGGCCGCGACACGCTGACCGCGGCCTGGGAAGCGGCCCTGCTCGGCCCCGAACTGATGCGCGGGACCTTGCCGGTATTGGCCGAACTGCAGGGCACCGAAGACAACGACTGGCGCGACGAGCAGCCCGGCCGGATGCTGCACGAAGCGCATACCGGCCCGCTGGAGCGCCTCAACTTCAACCCCAAGGGCCGCTACTACGGCGCCCACACCACGTCGGCGTTCTATCCCTTCGTCGTCGCCCAGTTGTGGCATTGGACCGCCGACCGCGCCGCGGTCGCGCCCTGCGTCGAGCCCGCCCTCAAGGCCATCGCCTGGCTCGACGGCTGGCTCGGCCCGCAAGGCTTCCACCGTTACCAGACCCGATCGCGCCAGGGCGTCGAGAACCAGGGCTGGAAGGACTCCGGCGACGCGATCGTCGACGAGGACGGGAACAGCGTGCCCGCACCGCTCGCCACCTGCGAGGAACAGGGCCTGGTATACGCCGCGAAGATGAACTTCGCCGAGGTCCTGTGGTGGTTCGACCGCAAGGACGAGGCCAAGCGGATCTTCCAGGATGCGCGCGCGCTCAAGGAGCGGTTCAACGACGCCTTCTGGATGGACGGGGAAGGCACGTTCGCCATGGCCCTGGATCCCGGGCAGCGACTGGTGCGCTCGGTCGCGTCCAACGCCCTGCATTGCGTCGCGACCGGCATCGCCGACGCGTCGCGCGTGGAGCGCGTGATGCAGCGCCTGTTCGAGCCCGACATGTTCAGTGGATGGGGCGTGCGCACCCTGTCGTCCGCGCATGCGGCCTACAACCCCTACGCCTACCACCGCGGCACGGTGTGGCCGGTCGAGCACGGCCCGTTCGCAGTGGGTGCCTACCGATACGGACTGCACGACCAGGTCGAGCGGATCTGCCGCGCGCAGTTCGAGGCGGCCGCGCTGTTCCAGCACCGGCGGCTCCCCGAGTTGTTCAGCGGGCATCCGCGCGATGCGGACCATCCCTTCCCTGCTCTCTATCCCGCCGCCAACTCGCCCCAGGCCTGGTCGGCGACGACGGTGCTGACGCTGCTGCAGGCGATGCTGGGCCTGCAGCCGTTCGCGCCCTTCCGGATGCTGTTCGTCGACCCGCACCTGCCCGCGTGGCTGCCGGAGATCCGCCTGCGCGGACTGCGCGTCGCCGACGCGGTGGTCAGCCTGCGCTTCTTCCGCAAGCCCGATGGCGGCAGCGACTATGAGGTCATCGACCAGGACGGCCGGCTGCACGTGATCCGGCAACCCAGCCCGTGGTCGCTCACCGCCAACTTCGGCGAGCGGCTCAAGGACCTGGTGACGAGCGCCCTGCCGGGCCGGTAGGCGATCGCAAGGAGACGCATGCGTGGACACATCCGATCGCAACGTCATCGTGATCACCGGGGCCACGGCCGGAGTGGGCCGGGCCACGGCGGAGGCATTTGCGCGACGCGGCTGGGTCGTGGCTGTGCTGGCGCGGGACCGTGCCGCGCTGGATGCGACCTGCGCGGAGATCGCGCGCCTCGGCGGCGATCCGCACCCCGAATCGGTGGATGTCGCCGACTCCGACGCCGTGTTCGCAGCGGCGGACCGGGTGGTCGAACGATGGGGCGCGATCGACGCGTGGATCGACTGCGCCATGACCACGATCTTCGCGCCGGTCGACGCGATCACCCCGGAGGAGTACGCGCGCGTGACGCGGGTGACCTACCTCGGCGTCGTGCACGGCACCATGGCCGCGTTGCGGCACATGCAGTCGCGCGATGCGGGCACGATCGTGCAGGTCGGCTCGGCGCTGAGCTATCGCGCGATCCCGTTGCAGTCCGCCTATTGCGGCGCGAAGTTCGCGATCCGCGGGTTCACCGACTCCCTGCGCAGCGAGCTGATCCACCGCGGCAGCCGCATCCGACTGACGATGGTGCAGTTGCCGGCGGTCGACACCCCGCAGTTCGAATGGGCGCGCAGCCGCATGCCGCGCAGGATGCAGCCGGTGCCACCGATCCACGCGCCGGCCGCCGTGGCGGAAGCGATCGTGCGCGGCGTGGAGCGGGCACCGCGCGAACTCTGGGTCGGCCTGCCCACGCTCAAGGCGATCCTCGGACAGATGGTGATCCCCGGCTGGTTGGACGGCTACCTCGCGCGCACGACCTGGGACGGGCAGATGACGGACGAGCCCGAGCACGAGCGCCGCGATGCGCTGTTCGAGCCGGTGACGGAGCTGCACCGGACGCGCGGCCGCTTCACCGGCCGCGAGAAGCCCCGCGTGCACGCGTTCGACGCCCGGCGCGTGCGGATCGGGGTCGCGCTGGTCGTCGCGCTGATCGCGGCCGGGCTGGCGGGTGTGTTGGTGGCGTCGGCGCCGATCGGCTGACTCATGCCGCCTCCTTCGGGGAAGCCACGCGCTCGGCCATCGTGACCGTGACCGTCATCCAGAACGGCGATGGCCGAAGTAGTAGCCGTGGATGCTCGCGACGGATCCCGCCGGAACCGTCCTTATCGGACCGCCCGCGCCGCCAGCAGCCGGTCCAGCACCGACTTCAGCGCGAGTGGTTTCAAGGGCTTCATCAGCAAGGGCAGCCCTGCCTCATGCACGGCCGCCCGCACCTCGGCGCCCGCGTCGGCACTGAGGATCACCGCCGGTCTGGCGCCGAAGCGGCCGGCCAG
>DASRZN010000275.1:0-5237 GCA_035686325.1 Lysobacteraceae bacterium | reverse complement strand
CATCCACCAGCGCGCCACGCTCCCCGGCTCCGGCGGGCGCGGCCGCCGCTTCGCGCAGCAGGCGCCCCATTGCCGGCGCATCGCGGGCCGGGCATGCGGCGACGGCCGGTGCCGCCGTGGCGGCGAACAACAGCCCGCCCGCGAGCAGGTGCCAGGTCTTCAATGCGATCGCCCCGAGCGGTCCGGGTCCGACCATACCCGAGCGCCTCGGCGGCCACTGTGCGCGAACGGGGGATTCGCGCCGTGGGCGGAGGGTCGCGGGCCGCAGCGCCGGCGTTCACCGGCCGCATCGGACAATGCCGGCCCCGCCGCCGCGGCGCACAAGCCCACGATGGACGACCAGGAATTCGACCGGCGCTACGACCGCCTGCAGCGTGCCCTGCCCGGCACCTTCGGCCACGTGCTCGGCTGGGTGCGGCGGCCGGCCTCGCGCTGGGTGCGGATCCCGCTGGGCATCCTGCTGCTGATCGGCGGCCTGCTGTCGTTCCTGCCGATCCTCGGCGCGTGGATGGTGCCGCTGGGCATCCTGATGCTGGCGCAGGACCTGCCGTTCCTGCGCCGGCCGATGTGGCGCGCGCTGGACGCGATCGAAGCGTGGTGGCTGCGCCGGCAGGCGCGGCGTCGCCCGCCCCCCGACTGAGCGCGGGCGGACGCGCGATTGCTACCCTGCGCGGTTTCCGCGCGAGGACCACCGTGCCCCGCTACGCCGGCCCCCTGCTCACCCGCGCCGATGCCGACGCGCTGCTCGCTGCGCGCGCGGCCGGCGCCGCCGCCTGGACCGGATCGCTGGACCTCGGCCGCTCGCAGGGCGAGGCGCGCCTGGAGGCCGGCGCCTGGCAGTGGCGCGACGCGCGCTATCCCTACCCCGGCAAGCTCAAGGACCGCACGATCTACTGGTGGGACGGCGAGGAGTTCGCGCCGGTCGCGCGCTACGCCGGCGCGCTGATCAAGCTGGTGCCGACCGGATGGGGCGTGCCCACCTTCGAGATCGACGGCATCAAGATGCTGCCGACCGCGAAGGAGTCGCCGCTGGCCGATGCGCGGCGCAAGGTCGCGCTGGTGGCGCCGGCCGGCAAGACGGTGCTCGACACCTGCGGCGGCCTCGGCTACTTCGCCGCCTGCTGCCTCGACGCCGGCGCCGCACGCATCCAGTCGTTCGAGAAGAATCCGGACGTGCTCTGGTTGCGCACCCTCAACCCGTGGTCGCCCGATCCGGACGCGCCCGCGGCCGGTGGCCGCCTGCGACTGGAACATGCGGACGTGGCGCAGGCGATCGCGCGGCTGCCGGATGCCGCGTTCGACGCGGTCCTGCACGACCCGCCGCGCTTCGGCATCGCCGGCGAGCTGTACGCGCAGGCGTTCTACGACCAGCTCGCGCGCGTGCTGCGCCGCGGCGGCCGCCTGTTCCACTACACCGGCAACCCGAACAAGCTGACCAGCGGCCGCGACGTGCCGCGCGAGGTCGCCGCGCGGCTGCGCAAGGCCGGCCTGCAGGCGGAACCGGCGCTGGACGGCGTGCTCGCCTCGAGACGCTGACGCGCCCGCGCGGTTGCCGGCAAGATGCTCGCCATTTGGCGAATTTGGGGGGCGTTGTTTGCGAAAAAGCGGCACTTCGCGTAAAATGGCAGCTTCCCCACACGCTTCCCGGCCACCGGGTCACCCGGTGCGTCCGCGTCGCATCCACGCAATCCGAAGGAGAAGCATGGCCCGCACGCCGACCAAGCCCGTTGCCAGCAACAGCCTCAGCCACGAATCCATCGCCGACGACATCGCCGCCTTCCGCAAGCGCGGCGGCCGCATCGAGGTCCTCGGCAACACGCCGCTGCGCACGTCCGCGCCGACCGCGTTCCGCTCCAGCACCAGCGAGCGCAAGCCCCCCGCCAAGGAACAGCGCAAGCGCGTCGGCTGATACCGGGCCGACACGCACCACCCGCGGCCCTTCACGTGTTGCAAGGGCCGCGCGGCGAATCATGGCCGTTCTTTCCGCCAGGAGGTCGTCATGAGCATCCGGATCACCCTCCTCGCCACCGCGTGCATGCTCGCCGTGTCCGCGTGCGGCGACCGTTCCACGCCCGCGGCGCAGGACACCACGGCGCCCGCCGCAACGCCGGCCGACAGCACGGCGACGCCCGCCGACACCACCGCGTCGGCGACCGGCACGACCGCCCCGGTCACCGACACCGCTGCGCCCAGTCCCGCCGCCGCCCCCGCCAATGAAAAACCGGCGGCCACGGTCGCCGACTGCGCGACCACGATCACCGGCAACGACGCGATGCAGTTCGACGTCGGCTCGATCACGGTGCCCGCGTCGTGCAGCAAGTTCACCATCAATCTCACGCACAGCGGCAAGTTGCCGGTGGCCGCGATGGGCCACAACGTGGTGATCACCAAGGCGTCCGACATGCAGGCGGTCGCCGCCGACGGCATGGCCGCCGGCGCCGGCGCCAGCTACGTCAAGCCCGACGACCCGCGCGTCATCGCCCACAGCGACCTGGTCGGCGGCGGGCAGACCACCTCGGTCAGCTTCGACGTGAGCAAGATCAAGGACGGCGGCCCGTACGAGTTCTTCTGCAGCTTCCCGGGCCACGCGGCGGTGATGAAGGGCACGATCGGCGTCGGCTGATCCCGGCGTCGGCTGGTCCCGCCTCAGCGCGGCGCCGCGGGCGACGCCCCGCGCGCCGCCAGCCGGAACAACTGCGCCGACAGCAGCCAGGGCAGCACGAACAGCGCGATGTGCGGCGCCACTGCGGCATGGCCGGAGACCAGCGCGTACAGCACGGTCGCCGCCTGAGCAAGCGCCGTCGCGTGCAGCGCGTGCACCATGCCCGCCGCGCGGAAGCGCGCGGCCAGCGCGCCGATCACGCCGATCGCCAGCACGCCGGCGAAGATCAGGTTCTCCGGGTTGTTCTCGCTGCCGAGCATGCCGACCGCGAGGTTGACCCAGACCACCAGGAAGCCGCCCATGATCGCCACCGCGGCGCCGGCGCGGTAGGCGGTGCTGCCCGACAGCCGGGTCGCCAGTTCGTAGGCGCCGCAGGCGGTGGCCAGCATCGCGCCCATCACGATGAAATCTTCCGGGCCCCAGTCGACCTCGCTGGTGAACCGCATCGCGATCGCCGGCAGCAACAGAAGAATGCCCGCCGCGCCCCAGATCGCCAGGCTCCAGCGGTTGCCCGGCCGCTTGCCGTTCGCCCCGTCCTGCGCCATTGCCGTGCTTCTCGTCCCGGTGTGTGCCGGCAGCATCCGCCGGCCGGGTGAACGGGCGATGGGGCTTGTGTGAAGCGGACACGAAGTCGCCAGGGCTCGGTATCGGTGGCGGCGAGCCGCGCCAGTCTCTATCGAGGGGGCTGGCTGCGCGGCGCCCGCAATCCCGGCGCGCCTGACCCAGGTCATGGCCCGCGGGCCTCCGGGCGGCCACGCTGCACGCCGAGGCAACCGCAGACATGACCCGGCGCATCCCGCTCGAACTCAATCCGTCGCTCGAGATCCCGATCGACGGCACCCTGGTGGCGCGCACGCTCGGCCTCGACGTGGCCAGCTTCCGCCGGCTGATGGACGAGCGCCGGATCACCGTGCTGTGCGAACGCGGCACCGGCGAGGACGCCGGCCTGTACCGCGCGAGCTTCTACCACGAAGGCCGGCGTGCGCGGCTGGTCGTGGACGCCGCGGGCCGGCCGGTGCCCCGCCGCGGGCAGGAATCGCGGCGGGACGAGTAGCCGTCAGCGCGTCGCCGGCCGCCGGTAGTTGCCGCCGATGGTGCGCGCGGCGACGTTGATCCGGTTCCAGCCGTTGATCGCGACCACCAGCAGGGTCAGGTCGACCAGCGCCGCCTCATCGAAGTGCTCGCACGCCTTCGCGTACAACGCGTCGGACACCGCGTCGTGATGCTCGAGTTCGGTCAGTTCCTCCGCCCAGGCCAGGGCGATGCGCTCGCGCTCGCTGTACAGCTTCGTCTCTCGCCACGCCGGCAGCAGGTACAGGCGCTGCTCTGTCTCGCCCTGGGCGCGCGCGTCCTTGCTGTGCATGTCCAGGCAGAACGCGCAGCCGTTGATCTGCGAAACGCGCATCAGCACCAACTCGATGAGCGCGGGCTCCAGCCGCCCGGCGGCGTGGATCTGCTGGCTGAGATCGAGCAGCGGCTGCATGGAAGCGTAGTGGCGCTGGATATTGAATCGGGTCATGGCAGGCTCCTGGCGATGGATGCGGCCCGTCGGAATCGGCCGCTTCAATGCAAGGACGCCGGGGCCTGCGTTTTCGTGACAGCCAGCAGCCGCGCCAGCTTGCCGGGATGGCGCAGCGCGTGGATCGCGGTGATGCGCTCGCCGTCGCTCTCGATCCACATCGCCGACGACAACGTGTCGCCGTGGTGGAGCAGCAGCGCCGGCGCGCCGTTGAGCGTCGCCAGTTCGAAACGCGCCTGCGGGCCGACGAAGCCGCGTGCCAGTTGCAGGTACAACCGCGCCAGGCGCTCGGCGCCGTGCAATGGATGCAGGGTCGCGCGGGCCAGGCCGCCGCCATCGCTGATGTGCACCGCGTCCTCGGCGAACAGCGCGCGCAGCGAGTCCAGCGTCGGTTGCGCCATCGCCTCGACGAAGCGCTGCAGCAGCCGGCGCTGCGCGGCCTGGTCCACCTGGAAGCGCGGCCGCCCCTCGCGCAGGCGCGCCCTGGCCCGGTGCACGCGCTGGCGGCAGGCGTCCTCGCCGATGCCGAGGATCGCCGCGGCCTCGGCATGGCCGTAGTCGAACACCTCGTGCAGCAGGAACGCGGCGCGCTCGTCCGGGCTCAACCGCTCCAGCAGCAGCAGGAACGACAGCGTCAGCGACTCGCCGCGCTCCAGCATCGCGTCCGGCTGCTCGGCGTCCGGCACCACCGGCTCCGGCAGCCACGGCCCCGGGTAGTGCTCGCGCTCGGACTTGGCGCGACGCAGGCGATCGAGCGCGAGGCGGGTGGTCACCGTGACCAGCCACGCCTCCGGATCCTCGAGCGCGGACAGTTCCTGCGCGTGCATCCGCAGCCAGGCATCGTGCAGCACGTCTTCGGCGTCGCCGGGCGTGCCGAGCATGCGGTAGGCGAGCCCGAACAGGCGCGGGCGGTGCCGTTCGAACAGGGTGGTGCCGGCATCCATCAGGGCATTCTCCTCCGTTGATGGAGCCAGGACGCGCCGGCGAGCGGAAACGTGACCGGCCAGCAGCCATCACCGGTTCAGGGCGAACCCCGCCCCGCCGCCCTATCCGCGC
>DASRZN010000274.1:0-4392 GCA_035686325.1 Lysobacteraceae bacterium | reverse complement strand
TCGACCAGGCCATGGCGCTGGCCGACCACGAAGTCCTCCTGGCCGTGACCGGGCGCGGTGTGCACTGCGCCGGTGCCGTCCTCGGCGGAAACGTGCTCGCCGGGCAGCAGCGGGATCTCGCGCTCGTAGAAGGGATGCTGCAGCTTGATGCCTTCCAGTTCCGCGCCCTTCGCGCGGCCGTGCACGACGACGTCGCCCACGCCGTAGCGCTGCAGCGCCTGCGCCGCCAGCGCCTCGGCCAGCACCAGCCACTGGCGCTTGCCGTCGCGCGCCGGACCCTCCACCAGCACGTACTCGAGTTCGGGGCCGATCGCCACCGCAAGGCTGGCCGGCAGCGTCCACGGCGTGGTGGTCCAGATCGGCACCGCGACGGCGACGCCCTCCACCGCCGGCACGCCGAACGCGGCCGCCAGCTTCGCCGGATCCTTCGCCCGGTAGGCGACGTCCACCGCCGGCGAGCGCTTGTCGTGGTATTCGATCTCCGCTTCCGCCAGCGCCGAGCCGCAGTCGAAGCACCAGTGCACCGGCTTGACGCCGCGGCTGAGGTGGCCGCGCTCGATGATCGCGGCGAGCGCGCGCAGCATGTCCGCCTCGTAGCGGAAGTCCATGGTGCGGTAGGGATGCTCCCAGTCGCCGATCACGCCCAGGCGCTTGAAATCGCGGCGCTGGCCGTCGATCTGCTCGGCGGCGTAGGCGCGGCACTGCGCGCGGAAGGCGGCAGCTTCGAGTTTGTCGCCGACCTTGCCGTACTTCTTCTCCACCGCCAGCTCGATCGGCAGGCCGTGGCAGTCCCAACCCGGCACGTAGGGCGCGTCGAAGCCGGCCAGCAGCTTCGACTTGACGATCACGTCCTTGAGCACCTTGTTGACCGCGTGGCCGATGTGGATCGCGCCGTTGGCGTACGGCGGGCCGTCGTGGAGGACGAAGGTCGGCCGGCCGCGCACCGCCTCGCGGATGCGCGCGTACAGGCCGTCCGCCTCCCAGCGCGCGAGCGTCTGCGGTTCGCGCTTCGGCAGGTCGCCGCGCATCGGGAAGTCGGTGGCCGGCAGGTGGATCGTGGCCTTGTAGCGGTTGGGGTCGTTGGCGTCGGTCACGCTCAGGCTCGTCGTTTCAATGCATCGGTGGACAGGGTCGCCGCGTCGTCCGGCGTGGCCGCGAGCAGCGCGCGCGCCTGAGCGGCGTCTTGCTCCATCTGCGCGACCAGCGCCGGCAGGCCGTCGAACTTCTCCTCGTCGCGCAGCTTGGCGACGAACTCGACGTCGATCCGGCGACCGTACAGGTCGCCCGCGAAATCGAACAGGTGCGCCTCCAGCAGCGGCTCGCCGCCACCCACCGTCGGCCGGGTGCCGAAGCTGGCGACGCCCGGCAGCGGCGCGGCGTCGACGCCGTGCACGCGCACCGCGAAGATGCCCGACAGCGGCGGCCGCTGGTGGCCGAAGCGCAGGTTGGCGGTGGGAAAGCCGAGCGTGCGTCCGAGCCGGTTGCCGCGCACCACCCGCCCGCCGATCGCGTAGGGCCGGCCGAGCAGGCGCGCGGCGGCGGCGAAGTCGCCGGCCTGCAGCGCGGCGCGCACGCGGGTGCTGGACACGCGCTCGCCGTCGAGCAGCACCGGCGCGATCTCGCCCGCGGTGAAGCCCAGTTCCGCGCCCAACGCCTGCAGCGTGCCCAGGTCGCCGGCGCGGCCGTGGCCGAAGCGGAACTCCGGCCCGACCCAGACCTCGCGCGCGCGCAACCGGCCGACCAGCACCTCGCGCACGAATTGTTCCGCGCTCATCCGGGTGAACCGCGCATCGAAGCGCAACAGCCCGACCAGGTCCGCGCCCAGCGCGTACAGGCCCTCGATCCGCGCGCGCGGCCGCATCAGCCGCGCCGGCGCGCCGCCGCGGGCGAAGAACTCGCGCGGCAGCGGCTCGAAGCTCAAGGCGACCGCCGGCAAACCCAGCGCGGCCGCCCGCGCGACCGCCTGCCGCACCAGCGCGCGATGGCCGAGGTGCAGGCCGTCGAACGCGCCGATGCAGACCACGCTGCCTTGCGGGCACAAAAGCCCGCCCTGGACGTCACGGAACAGCCTGCTCATGCCGGAACTTCGTGGTGCGGACCGGCGGCGAACGGCCGGGCCGGGCCCTGCGCGGGCCGCGGGAAAGACAAGGCCTTGCAGTATAGCCGCCGCGCCACCGCCGCCCGGCCCTCAGTGCGCGCGCAGCTCGCGCAGGCGCCAGCCGAGCCCGAACAGCACCCCCGCGTACGTCGCGCCGCCGGCGCCGACCAGCAGCGCCAGCCAGAGCGCGCGCACCAGGATCGGCGCGGCCGTGAAGTCCGGCGCCAGCCAGCGCCCCGCCGTCACCACCGCGCACATCGCCGCGCAGGCCAGCAGCAGGCGCACCGCGAAACGCCCCCAGCCCGGCTGCGCCTGGTACACGCCGTCGCGGCGCAGCCAGCGCCACAGCAGCCACAGGTTGAGGTAGCTCGACAGCGCGCTGGCGATGCCGAGCGCCAGGTGCAGGCCGGGGGTGTTCGCCAGCCCCGCCCACACGCCCTGCTGCTTCAGCCCGTCCGGCACCCACAGCACGTACAGCAGGGCCAGGATCGCGAAGTTCAGCAGCATGTTGGCGATCAGCGCCGACACGCCCGCGCGCACCGGGGTCTTCGTGTCCTGCCGCGCATAGAACGCCGGCAGCACCACCTTGACCAGGGCGAAGGCCGGCAGGCCGAAGCTCAGGCCGAGCACCGACAGCGCGGTCATCCGGGTGTCGAAGGCGGTGAAGCGACCATGCTGGAAGAAGGTCGACACCAGCGGCGCCGCCAGCAGCATCAACCCCAGCGCCGCCGGCACCGAGATCAGCAGGGTGTTGCGCAGGCCCCAGTCGAGCGCGCGCGAGAAACCCTCGCGGTCGGCCTTGACGTGGTGGCGCGACAGCGCCGGCAGGATCACCGTGCCCAGGGCGACGCCGAACAGCCCCAGCGGCAGCTCGAGGAAGCGGTCGGCCAGCGACAGCCAGCTCTGCGAGCGGGTCAGCAGGTAGGCCGCGATCCAGGTGTCCAGCAGCAGGTTGATCTGCGCCACCGAGGAGCCGAACAGGGTCGGCACCATCAGCTTCATCACCTTGCGCACGCCCGCGTGCGCGCCGCCCCAGCGCGGCCAGGCGAGCAGGCCGTAGCCGCGCAGCGCCGGCAGCAGGAAGGCCAGCTGCAGCACGCCGGCCGCCAGCACCGCCCAGCCCATCGCCATGATCGGCACCGCCAGCAGGCGCGAGAGCCACAGCGCGCCGGCGATCATGCACAGGTTGAGGATCACCGGCGTCAGCGCCGGCAGGCCGAAGCGGTGGAAGCTGTTGAGCACCCCGGCGACCAGGGCGGTCAGCGAGACGAACAGCAGGAAGGGAAAGGTCAGCCGGATCAGGCTGGTCAGCAGGTCGAGCTTGTGCGCGTCGTGCGGGGAGAAGGCGGCGGCGATCTGCGGCGCGAAGATCAGCCCGAGCGCGGTCACCACCACCAGCGCCGCGCCGAGGGTGCCGGCGACCCGCGACACGAGTTCGCGCAGCTCTTCCGGCGGGCGGGTCTCCTTGACCTCGGTGAAGACCGGCACGAAGGCGGTCGAGAACGAGCCCTCGGCGAACAGCCTGCGCATGAAGTTGGGGAGGCGGAAGGCGACCCAGAAGGCATCGGTGGCCGCGGTGGCGCCGAACACGTGGGTGATCGACTGGTCGCGGACCAGCCCCAGCACCCGCGAGACCATGGTCATGCCGCTGAACGAGAGCAGCCCGCGCAGCATGCCCGGCCGGGCGGGGGCGGCCGGGGCGGGGTCCGGGGCCGGGCCGTTCATTCGCTGGGTGCCCCCGGGTTGACCCAAACGCCTGAATCCCCCATACTTTTCGGTCTATTTTCGCCCGTTTCCATTTCCCAGGTTTCCAGGATTCCATCGTGGCCAACATCAAGTCCGCCCAGAAGCGCGCCAAGCAGACCGTCGTGCGCAATGCCCGCAACGCCGCCCAGCGTTCGATGCTGCGCACCGCCGTCAAGAAGGTGCTCAAGGCGATCGATGCCAACGACGCCGCCGGCGCCAAGGCCGCCTTCGACGTCGCCCAGCCGATCCTCGACCGCTTCAGCGCGCGCGGCCTGATCCACAAGAACAAGGCCGCCCGCCACAAGAGCCGCCTGACCGCGCGCATCAAGGCGCTGCAGGCCGCCTGAGCAGGCGCCCGCAGGCTCCGCGAAAAACCCGGCCCCGGCCGGGTTTTTTGTTGCCCGGCCGGCGGCCACGGCCTCAGCCTTCATCGGCCGCCGCGCCGGGGACGGCATCGCCCCGCTCCGCCGCCTCCGCCTCGTCGGCGCGCTGGCGGTCGAGGAAGCCCTGCACCTCGAGCATGATCGGCCAGGTCCCCTCGCGGCCGA
>DASRZN010000273.1:0-24964 GCA_035686325.1 Lysobacteraceae bacterium | reverse complement strand
CCGCGACCCGCAGCGCCGACCTCGGCGATGCGCTGGCGAACGGCATCGGCGTCCTGCTCGGCCTGGGCTGCGCCTTCACGCCGCTCGGCGACCTGCTGCAGCGGCACGCCGGCGTGACCGCGGCCGGGCGCGGCCGGGGCTGACGTTGCATCGACTGCCGGCACCTCGCCGGGAGGAGAGCGTCATGCCCAGGTTCATCATCGAACGCAACATCCCGGGCGCCGGCCGGCTGTCGCCGCCGGAACTGCAGGCGATCTCGCAGAAGTCCTGCGGCGTGCTCAGCGACATGGGACCGCAGATCCAGTGGCGCGAAAGCTTCGTCACCGACGACAAGGTCTATTGCGTCTACCTGGCGCCGGACGAGGAGACGGTGCGCGAACACGCCCGTCGCGGCGGTTTCCCCGCCGACGCGGTCAACCGGGTGATGGCGGTGATCGATCCGACGACGGCGGATTAGGGGCGGCCTGCGGCGCCGGACGAAGGGCAATGGTTTAGCGAGCGCGCCGGGCGGGAGAGGCAGTCAGGACACGCCGTGAATCCATCCATGGAGGCTCGGATGCGCCATCCATGGCGCATACGGTCCTGCCTGCCTCTCCCACCCGCCACGCCCACCACTCTCGCGTTTGAAAGAGCGGAGCAAGCCCCGCTCTCTTCGCGAACGCCCGGCGCGCTGCGCCGGGCCGGGAGAGCCGCGCAGCGGCGTCCCCAGCTAAGGGAAAAGCAATACCCCCGCCCTCCCGGGCGCGGGCCCATGATGCTCGGGACGCAGACGCGAGCAGAGAGCTCAATTCGACGGGTCAGCAGTAGCTTCCGGCTCGGCGCGCGCGGCCTGGATCGCGCGCACGCGGGCGCGGCGCAGGGCTTCGCCGAAGGCGGGACCGGTGAGGCCTTCGCGGGCGACATCCGCCGAACGCACCGCCAGCGCCGCGGCCTGCAAGCGCAACAACTCCTCGCGCTGCGGATAGGGTGCGTCCTGCAGGCCGGCGCGGCCGCGCTTGTCGGCCTCGCATACGAGCGCGAGGCGGGCGATGCGGTCGGGCTGGCGGAAGCCGTCGCAGCGCGCGAGCAGGTCGTGCACGGTCTTCGCGCGCAGTTCGAACACGCGGTGCACGTGCAGGTGCTCGCGGCAGGCCATCTCCGCCAGCTGGCGGTGCGCGGACGGCACCCGCAGGCGCTCGCACAGGCCGCGCAGCGGGCGCAGGCCGGCGTGCTCGTGGCCGATGTGTTTCGGCAGCACGTCCTGCGGCGTGAGCGCCTTGCCGAGGTCGTGGGTCATGGCGGCGAAGCCGATCTGCGCATCGCCCGGCGCCAGCGCCGCGGCCATGTCGCAGACCAGTTCGACGTGCACGCCGGTGTCGACTTCCGGGTGGTACTCGGCGCGCTGCGGCACCCCGTACAGCGCGTCGACCTCCGGCAGCACCACGGCGAGCGCGCCGCAGTCGTGCAGCGCGCGCAGGAACGCCGACGGCTGCGGCGAGGCCAGCGCGCGCGACAGCTCCTGCCACACGCGCTCGGGCGTCAGCGCCGACAGTTCGCCGGAGTCCGCCATCTCCCGCATCAGCGCCAGCGTTTCCGGCGCGAGGGTGAAGCCGAGCGGCGCGAAGCGGGCGAGGAAGCGCGCCGCGCGCAGCACCCGCAGCGGATCCTCGACGAAGGCCGGGCCGACGTGGCGCAGCACCCGCGCGCGGATGTCGCGCGCGCCGCCGAACGGATCCACCAGGCTGCCGTCCTCCGCCTGCGCGATCGCGTTGATGGTGAAGTCGCGGCGGGCGAGGTCCTCCTCCAGGGTCACCGACGGATCGGCGTCGACCACGAAGCCGCGGTAGCCGCGCCCGGACTTGCGCTCGGTGCGCGCCAGCGCGTGCTCCTCGTGGGTGTCCGGATGCAGGAACACCGGGAAGTCGCGGCCGACCGCGCGGAAGCCGCGCGCCAGCATCGCCTCGAGCGTCGCGCCGACCACGACGAAGTCGCGGTCGCCGGGCTCCAGGCCGAGCAGGCGGTCGCGCACCGCGCCGCCGACGAGATAGGTCCGCAGGCCGTCCATGCCGGCATCATCGCATTGCCGGCGCGGGCCGGCGGTGGCCGCTACAGCGCGCCGGCGTCCGCGCGCGGGCAGTCGACGAAGGTCACCGGCACGCCGTGCGCGCCCAGCACCGCGGCGAACTGGCGCTGGCGCATCTCGAAGCCGGCGAACTGCCGCCGCAGCTGCGCCTCGTCCTCGGTGCCGGCCGCGTAGCGCGCCTTCCACGCCGGCGGCGAGAACAGCGCGATCCGCGCCTCGCCGTCGGCGTAGCGCACCAGCGGCTCCGGCGGCGCGTCCAGCCATTCCTCCTGCGCCGGCGCCAGCAGCGCGGCCTCGATCAGGGGCCACAGCGCGCCGAGCCCCGCGTGGTCGTACTGCATCGCCATCATCGCGGCGAGGTCGTGCACGGTCAGGTAGCGCGCGTGCTCGACCTGCATCGCGAAGGCCTCCTGCGCCTGCAACGCGGTGCCCGCGCCGGCCATGCCGAGGTCGAGCAGGCTGCGCTCGAAGCGCTCGCCGAGTTCGGCGGCCTGCGCCGCGTCGTCGGCGCGCAGCAGGAATGGCACCAGCCGCAGCGGCCCGCCGCGGTACTCGTCGAGCACGGCCAGCGACTGCGGCAGGGCGCCGTCGTGGGCGCCGAAGGCGATCACCCGGCCGGCGGCGCCGCGCCCGCCATCGGCCGGCGCGCGGTCGGCGAGCTGGGCCAGCGCCTGGTGCAGCGGCCAGCCCGGGCGCAGCAGCTCGACCGCGTCGTAGTGCGCGCCGACCAGCACCAGCTCCATCGCCGCGGCCTCCGGCGCGAACTTCGCCAGGTCCTGCGCGACCCCGGTCGCCAGCGCCCCGGCGTCGGCCTGGGCCAGCGCGGCGCGGCCGGGCTGGCTGCCCGGCGCGAGTTCCAGCGCCAGTGCGCCGAGCAGATGAACCGGAGCGTCGATCGCGTCACGCATGCCTGATTGGCCCTTCAAGAAGCGGGGTTTACACTCGGGCGCATTATGCCGGTCGCGTCGTGCGCAGCCGGCGCTGGCGAGGACAACCGATGCTGCATGGCCGCCCCGTCGCCGTCCTCGGCGGCGTCCGCATTCCCTTCTGCAGGCAGAACACGGCCTATGCCGACGTCGGCAACCTCGGCATGTCGGTGCGCACGCTCGGCGCGCTGGTGGAGAAGTTCGGGCTGCACGGGCAGCAGCTGGGCGAGGTCGCGATGGGCGCGGTGCTCAAGCTCAGCAGCGACTGGAACATCGGCCGCGAGGCCACGCTCTCCTCCGGGCTGTCGCCGCTGACGCCGGGCATCACCCTGCAGCGCGCCTGCGGCACCTCGCTCGACGCGATCGTCACCGTCGCCAACAAGATCGCCACCGGCCAGATCGAGGCCGGCATCGGCGGCGGCAGCGACACCACCTCCGACGTGCCGATCGTGTATGGCCAGGCCTTCCGCCGGCGCCTGCTGGAGGCCGCGCGCGGCAAGACCTTCCAGCAGCGGCTGGCGGCGTTCAAGGGCTTCCGCCCGCGCGAGCTGAAGCCGGAGTTCCCGGGCGTGGCGGAGCCGCGCACCGGCAAGTCGATGGGCGACCACTGCGAGGACATGGCGCGGCAGTGGCAGATCGCCCGCGACTCGCAGGACGCGTGGGCGGTCGGCTCGCACCACAAGCTGGCCGCCGCGTACGCGCGCGGTTTCTTCGACGACCTGGTGGTGCCCTTCCGCGGCGTCGCCCGCGACAACATCCTGCGGCCGGATACTTCGCTGGAGAAGCTGGCCACATTGAAACCGGCGTTCGATCGTACGTCGGGCAAGGGCACGCTGACCGCCGGCAATTCGACCCCGCTCACCGACGGCGCGGCCGCCTGCCTGGTGGCGTCGGAGGACTGGGCGCGCGCGCGCGGGCTGGAGCCGCTGTGCTGGCTGCGCGACGCGCAGGTCGCGGCGGTGGACTTCGTGCACGGCGAAGGCCTGCTGATGGCACCGACCATCGCGGTGCCGGAGATGCTCCGCCGCAACGGACTCACGCTCCAGGACTTCGACTTCTACGAGATCCACGAGGCCTTCGCCGCGCAGGTGCTGTGCACGCTGCGCGCGTGGGAGAGCGAGGAGTACTGCCGCACCCGGCTCGGCCTGGACGCGCCGCTGGGGCAGATCGATCCGGCCAGGATCAACCCGAACGGCTCCTCGCTCGCCACCGGCCATCCGTTCGCCGCCACCGGCGCCCGCATCGTCGCCACCGCCGCGAAGGAACTCGCCCTGCGCGGCCGCGGCCGCTGCCTGGTGTCGATCTGCACCGCGGGCGGGATGGGCGTGGTGGCGATCCTGGAGCGCTGAGGCAGAAGGCGCCCTCACCCCGGTCCTCTCCCGCAAGCGGGAGAGGGGGAACGACCGGAAGCGCGCGCTGCCGTTGCCGTCACGTCTCCCGCTTGCGGGAGGGGTCGAGCGCGCAGCGCGAGGGTGAGGGGGCCGCTGTCGCCGCGACACTCACCCCCACCCCAGCCCTCCCCCGCTCAGCGGGGGAGGGAGCGTCAGACGTCCTTCGCGGTGGCGTCGAGGAAGGCCCGGATCCCCGGCACCAGCACCGCGTGCTCGTCCTCCAGCACGAAGTGCCCGGCCTCGAGGAAGCGGTGCACCTCGGCCATCGGCAGCGCCGCGACGCAGGCGTCGAGGCAGTGCCGGTCGAACACGAAATCGCGCAGCCCCCAGGCGATGAACACCGGCCGGTCGCCGAACTCGGGCAGGCGCGCGCCCGCCTGCGCCACCAGCGGCCACGCCGGGTCGCCCTCGCGCAGCGGGATGTCCTGCATGAAGCGCAGCGTCGCGATCGCATTGCGCCAGCCGCGGTAGGGCGCGACGTAGGCGCGCCGCACCGCGCGCGGCATCCGCTTGCTGGTACCGAACCACGCGGCCCCGCGCGCGAACAGGCTGAAGGCCCGGATCAGGAAGCCGCCCACGCGCGAATCGCGCCCCAGCGCCAGTTGCCACGGCATCGCCTTGGCCGCCGGCATCGGGAACAGCGCGGTGTTGAGGATCATCAGCCGCCGCACCTGTTGCGGATGCGCCAGCGCCCAGCCCATCCCGATCATCCCGCCCCAGTCGTGCACCGCCAGCGTCACCGGCCCGGCGATGCCGATCTCATCGAGCAGCGTGGTCAGGTCCTCGACGCGCGATTCCAGCGTGTAGGGGTACTGCGCGTCGCCCGGCCGGTCCGACCCGCCCATGCCGACGTGGTCCGGCACGATGCAGCGGTAACGGTCGCGCAGCCCCAGCACCAGCCGCCGCCAGTGGTAGCTCCACGACGGATTGCCGTGCAGCATCACCACCACCGGCGCATCGCGCGGCCCCTCGTCGAGGTAGCGCAGGCGGATGCCCGGGCGGATCTGGATGGAACGCGGGGTGAAGGGGTAGTCGGGGAAGTCCATGCAATGCGCAGTCTGCCCGAAGACGCCCGGGCGTTCAGGCCTTGCGCACGAACTCCGACTTCAGCTGCATCGCGCCGAAGCCCTCGATGCGGCAGTCGATGTCGTGGTCGCCCTCGACCAGGCGGATGTTGCGGACCTTGGTGCCGACCTTGAGCGCGGACGAGGCGCCCTTGACCTTGAGGTCCTTGATCACGGTGACCGTGTCGCCGTCGGCGAGCACGTTGCCGACGGCGTCGCGGACCTCGCGCGGCGCGTCGGTGGCCGCGACCGCGGCCGGGTCCCACTCGTGCGCGCATTCCGGGCAGACCAGCAGCGGCCCGTCGGCGTAGGTGTAGGCCGAGGCGCAGCGCGGGCAGGCCGGCAGGCCGCTCACCAGACGACTTCCGCCATCGAGCAGTTCAGCCCCGAGCCGATGCCGAGCAGGGCGACGCGCTGGCCCTTCTTCAGGCGGCCCATCTCGCGCAGCTTGCTGAGCACGATCGGCACCGAGGCCGGGCCGATGTTGCCGTGCTCGCCGAAGATGGTCATGACCTTCTTCGGGCTGATGCCGAAGGCCTTGAGGAAGGCCTTGGTGTGCGCCTTGCTGACCTGGTGGATGACGAACTCGTCGAGCTCCTCCACCACCCAGCCGAGCGCGATGCGCGCGGCGGCGAAGGTCTTCTGGCCGAGCTTGATGCCCTCGACCATCAGCATGCGGCCGTCGGCGATCATGCGGTCGTGCACGAGGTCGCCGCGGCACAGCTGGTTCCATTGGGTGGCCGAGCGGGTGACGCTGCCGCGGTAGCGCGGCGCGCCGGGGGCGAGTTCGGCGCGCGCCATCACCATCGCGGCGGCGCCGCTGCCCAGGGTCAGCGTGGCCATCTCGTCGCGGAACTGCTCGGCGGTGACGTCGGGGCGGCTGAGGCGCTCGAGGGTCTTTTCGTAGGCGCGGTCGGCGGTTTCGCCGTTGACCACCAGCGCGTAGTCGATCTCGCCGCGCTCGATCATGCGGCCGGCGATGTCCATGCCGTTGAGGAAGGCGAGGCAGGCGTTGGCGACGTCGAAGTTCTGGCAGGTTTCGCCCAGGTGCAGGTTGCCGGCGACGATGCTGGCGGTGGACGGCTCCAGGTAGTCGCGGCTGACCGAGGTGTTGACCAGCAGGCCGATGCGGTCGGCGTCGATGCCGGCGTCGACCAGGGCCTTGACCCCGGCCAGGGTCGCGGCGTCGGACGCCTTGACCTCGCCGTCCCACAGGCGACGCTCGCGCACGCCGGCGACTTCCTCGATCACGTTGGACTTGATGCCGAGGCGATCGAGGGTCGGCTTCAGCCGGGCCTGGATCTCGTCGGAGGTGAGCCTGCGCGGCGCGTCCACATGGGCGAGACCGGCGATGGCGACGTGCTGGAACAGCATGGCGGTGCACCGAAAAAGCGCGGAAAACGGCACAGCATAGCGCTTTCACGCCTGCCCCTGCAGGCAAGGGGCTCGCGGAAGGGCGGCAGCGGGGCGCGCGTTCAGGTGCGGCGGCGGTCCGGGGGCCGTTTAGCGGAGCTTGCTCCGCTGCTTTTCCCGGCATCAGGGCGGCGGAGCAAGCTCCGCTCTACAAGGCTCGGGCTCGGGCGCGACCGGTTCAGCGACCGCAACGCCAGGCGACCCAGCGCTGTTCACCGTCCTCGAAGCCGTCCAGCGGCTGCACGGTGTCGGCGCCGAGGCCGGGCGCCTCGTTGCGGGCCAGGGTCTCGAGTTCGTCGCGGACCTTGCGCGGGTTGCGCTCGATCGGGCCGAGCCGGTCCTTGACCGAGACCTCGACCTCACCGCGCTGCTCGCAGCCGGTCGGCTGGCTGGCGACGACCCGCACCGCGCTGGCGCCCGGCGCCATGTGCACCCAGGTGCAGGCGGGAAGGACGGCGACGGCGGCGGCGAGGACGGTGGCGGGCGGCAGGCGCATGCGGGACTCCTGGGTTGGATGGTCGGCCGGCGCCTCGCGATCGCGCGTGGCGCCGCACGGACGCGGGCACAAAAAACGGCAGGCCGGATTGTCGCCCGGCCTGCCGTTGCCTGCAGCTGAACCGCCGTTACTGCTTCGGCGCGGCGTCCTTCGCCTCCGGCTTGGCCGTCACCGGCTTGCCGTCGGCGTCGAGCACGGTCACCTCGCCGACCTTCAGCGCGCGCAGCGGCTGTTCCATCGTCGACAGGTCACCGACCACCACCCAGGTCATCGCATTCGGGTCGAGGGTCTGCGCGGCGGTGTTGACCTGCGCCGGGGTCATCGCCTCGATCTCGTGCATGCGCTGGATGACGTAGTCGTCCGGTCGGTCGTAGCGCACGATGTCGCCGATGGTGTTCATCACCGAACCGGCGGTCTCGTACGCGCCGGGCAGGCTGAGCGTGCGGATCGCGCGGATGCGGGCGACCTCGGCGTCGCTGGCCGGCGCCTTGCCGGTGGCGTAGGTGGCGATCTCGCGCTGCATCTCGGCGACCGACTCGGCGGCCTTGTCGATCTGCACCGGCGCGATCGCCAGCCACGGGCGCTGGCCCTCGGCGGACACGGTCATGCTGCGCACGCCGTAGGACCAGTGCTTGTCCTCGCGCAGGTTCATGTTCAGGCGCGAGGTGAAGTCGCCGCCGAGCACGTCGTTGGCGAAGTCGAAGCGCACCGCGCCCGGATCCCGGGTGGACGGCACCAGCTCGCCGGCGAAGATGTTGGCCTGCACCGACCCCGGCTGGTCGATCAGGAACATGCGCGGTTGCGCCGGACGGGCGACGTCGGCCGGCCTGGCGGCCTGCGGCGCCTCGCCGCTGCCCTTCCAGCTGCCGAGGTACTTGTTCAGCACCGGCACGATCTCGCCCAGCGTGGTGTCGCCGACCACGATCAGGGTGGCGTGCTCGGGGCGGATCCACGCCTGCTGGTAGCGCAGCAGGTCCTCGCGGGTCAGGCCGCCGATCGACTGCTCGGTGCCCGAGCCGGTGAGCGGCATGCCGTAAGGATGGTCGGCGCCGTACAGCAGCGGCGGCAGCACGCGCAGGGCGACGGTGGTCGGCTGCGCTTTCTCCTGGGCGATGCCGGCGATCCAGCTGCTGCGGATGCGGTCGATTTCGGACTGCTCGAAGCGCGGCTGCTGCAGCATGGTGGCGAACAGCGCGAGCGAGGGCTCGAGGTTCTCCTTCAGCGCCGACATGTAGGCGTTGCTGCCGTCCAGCGCGGCGCCCGCGCCGAAGCGCGCGCCGAGCAGTTCGGCGGCGTCGGCGAAGCCGAGCGAGTCGTACTCGCCCGCGCCCTCGTCGAGCATGCCCATCGCGAAGTTGGCGGTGCCGGCCTTGCCGTTCGGATCGGAGGCGTAGCCGCCGTCGAACTCGTAGCTCATCTGCACGACCGGGATGTCGTGGCGCTCGGCCAGCACCACGGTGCTGCCGTTGGCGAGGGTGGCGCGCTGCAGCTGCGGGAACTTCAGCTCCGGGAAGTCCTTGGGCATCGGCACGCCCTGGCTGCGGTCGACCGTGCTCGCGGTGGTCTTGTACTTCGGGTCCACCGGCGGCAGGGTCATCGGCGCCGGCGTCACCGCCGGCTCCTCCGGCAGCGCGACGCGCTCGCCCGGCACCACCACGATCGTGTGGCTGCCGGTCTCCAGCCATTCATGACCGGCGTTCCTGAGGTCGGCCGCGGTGGCCGCGGCGATGTTGGCCAGGCTGTCGCGGAAGCAGCCGGCGTTGCCGGTGAACACGGCGCATTCCGCCAGCGCGTCGGCCTTGCCGCCGAAACCGCCGATGCGCTCGATGCCGCGGATGAAGCCGGCGCGCTGGGTCACCTTGGCGCGCTCCAGCTCCTCGGCGGTCGGGCCCTGCGCGATCAGCTTGTTGATCTCCTCCTCGATGATCGCCTCGACCTTGGCCGGGTCCACGCCCTGCTTGACGGTCGCCATCACCAGGAAGTTGGAGCCGAGGTAGGAATCGCCGACGAACGCGCTGACGTTGTCGACCAGCTTGTCCTGGTGCACCAGGCGCGTGTCCAGCCGCGAGGACTTGCTGCCGCCGAGCACGCTGGCGAACAGGTCGAGCTGGTCCAGTTCCTTCGTGCCGTACTGCGGGATGTTCCAGGCGCGGTAGATGCGCGCCTGCGGGACCTTGTCGGTCATGGTTTCGCGGCTGTCGGCGGCGCGCCTGGCGACGTCGATGGCCGGCTGCGCCATGGTCGGCGTGGCCGGCAGGTCGCCGAAGTACTTGGCGACCTTTTCCTTCGCGGTGGCGAGGTCGATGTCGCCGGCCAGCACCAGCACCGCGTTGTTCGGGCCGTACCAGGTGCGGAACCACTGCTTGACGTCCTCGAGCGAGGCCGCGTTGAGGTCGTTCATCGAGCCGATCACGCCGTGGTGGTACGGGTGGCTCTTCGGGTACATCGCCTGGGTCAGCTTGTCCCAGACCTGGCCGTAGGGCTGGTTCTCGCCCTGGCGCTTCTCGTTCTGGACCACGCCGCGCTGCTCGTCCAGCGCCTTCTGGTCGATCGCGCCGAGCAGGTGGCCCATGCGGTCGGACTCCATCCACAGCGCGGTGTCGAGCGCGGTGGTCGGCACGTTCTCGAAGTAGTTGGTGCGGTCGGAGTTGGTGGTGCCGTTCTGGCCGGTCGCGCCGATCTGCTTGAAGGGCTCGAAGTACTCGCCGTCGTGGTTCTCCGACGACTGGAACATCAGGTGCTCGAACAGGTGCGCGAAGCCGCTGCGCCCGGCCGGCTCGTTCTTGGCGCCGACGTGGTACCAGATATTGACGGCGACGATCGGCGCCTTGTGGTCCTCGTGCACGATCACCCGCAGGCCGTTGGGCAGGGTGAACTCCTGGTAGGCGATGTCGACCGCCGCACCGGCGGGCTTGGCCCAGGCACTGGAGACGTAGCCGCCGCCGAGCGCGGCGGTCAGGGCAAGGGCGAGGGCGCCATGGCGAAGCATGGCGGGGGCACGGCGGATGGAACGCATGCGGCACTCCTGTGCGGAACTGGACGGGGACACAACCGCCGCATCCTAGCCCGGCGGGACCGCGGCCGCAGCGGCCAGAGGTTGGGGTGACCTCCGCTCACCGGCCCCCGGCCACGTACCCCCGCCTCACCGCGCCTGCGGCACACTGGGGGCATGGACAGCCACAGCCTCGTCACCGGCGCCAACCGCGGCCTCGGCCTGGAGTTCGTGCGCCAGCTGCTCGCCCGCGGCCACCGCGTGGTCGCCACCTGCCGCCACCCGGGCCGGGCGACCGACCTGAACACCCTCGCCGGCGAGCATCCCGGCCGCCTGCACGTGCTGCCGCTGGACGTGGCCAGCGCGCGCGCGCGCGAGGAACTGGCGCGCGAGTTGCCGCTGGTGCTGGGCGACGACGCGCGCCTGGCGCTGCTGGTCAACAACGCCGGCGTGCTGCATTCGGGCGAACGCTGGGGCCACGTCGCGGAAGCGGTGCTGGAGGACAGCCTGCGCACCAACGCGATCGGGCCGTTGCTGCTGACCCAGGCGCTGGCGCCGTTCCTGGCCGACGGCGGCACGGTCGCCAACCTGTCCAGCATGATGTCGGCGATGAGCACGCGCAGCGAGTTCCGCGCGCCCAGCTACTGCATCAGCAAGGCGGCGCAAAACATGGCGACGGTGCTGCTGGCGAAGGCGCTGGCGCCGCGCGGGATCAAGGTGGTCGCGCTGTGCCCGGGCTGGGTGCACACGGACATGGGCGGCGACCAGGCGCCGGTCCAGCCGCGCGACTCGGTCGCCGGCCTGCTGCGGGTGCTGGACCGCCTCGGCGCGGAGGACAGCGGCCGCTTCTACAACTGGCAGGGCGAGGCGATGGCCTGGTAGGCAGCGCGTCCGGTCCGGACGCCGGCCGCGCGCCGGGGCGGACGTCCGCGGACGCGGGGAGGGCGACGCAAGCCCAGCAGAATCAGCCACTTGCGGTTGGCACGAAGCCTGCGAAAGACAGGGCACACGAGGAGGTGTCCCATGTCCCTGCATACCCAGTTGCTGCGCGGCCTGCTGGTCCTGCCGATGCTGCTGTTGCTGGCGCTGGCCGGCGCCACCGCGCCGGAGGACGCCGTGGCCGCACCGGCGCCGCAGGCGGCCAAGGCGTCGGCCGCGACCGCCGTCGCGCATGACACGGCGAAAGGCGCTGCCCACGGCGTGGCGGCACGCTGAGGCGTTCGGCAGGAAGACGTCCGGCCTGCGCCGGATCGCGGACTCGTGATGATTCCCTACTTGTTGGCCCCTGGCTCCAGGATCCGCAGATACCCACGGACCGTGGCCGCCAGCCCCGCATACAGCGCCTCGTCGACCAGCGCGTGGCCGATCGAGACTTCCTGCACGCCCGGCACGCCGGCGAGGAAGACGGCGAGGTTGGCCTGGCTCAGGTCGTGGCCGGCATTGACCCCGAGCCCGGCGGCCTGCGCGCCGCGCGCGGTGCGCGCGCAGGCGGCGAGCGCGGCATCCGCGTTGCCGGCGGCGAAGGCCTCAGCGAACGGCCCGGTGTACAGCTCGACGCGGTCGGCGCCGGTCGCGGCGGCCGGCGCCAGGTCGGCGACGTCGCCCGGCCCCGCCTCGGCGTCCACGAACAGGCTGACGCGGCAGCCCAGCGCCTTCAGCTGCGCAACCAGCGGTCCCAGCCTGTCGCCGTCGCGGTCGAAATCGAAACCGTGGTCGGAGGTCAGCTGCGCGTCCGCGTCGGGCACCAGCGTCGCCTGCGCCGGCCGCGCCTGTGCGCACAGGGCGAGGAAGCCTGGGTAGCCGCCGCGCGGCGGGGCGAACGGGTTGCCCTCGAGGTTGAATTCGACGCCGTACTCGCGGCACAGCGCGGCGAGCGCGAACACGTCGTCGGCGCGGATGTGGCGCGCGTCCGGGCGCGGATGCACGGTGATCCCGTGCGCGCCGGCGTCCAGGCAGGCGCGCGCGGCCTGCACCGGATCCGGCGCCCGCCCGCCGCGCGAGTTGCGCAGCACCGCGATCTTGTTGACGTTGACGCTGAGGACGGTCACGTCGCCGGCGCGTCGGGCGGGGTCCCGGCCGCGGCGGCGGCGCGGCGTGCCTCGGCCTGCTCGCGCAGGCGCCGCAGTTCGGCCGGGTCCAGCATCATCGCCTCGTCGCGTCGGCCGCTGCCGATGCGCTGGGCGAGGAAGCTCAGCACGAACGCGACCAGCAGCCCGAGCGCGGCCAGCAGCATCGCCGCCATCAGCCCGAACGAACCGGTGCGGAACGCCACGAACAGGGCCGCCGCCGACAGCAGCAGATAGATCCAGGGCATCATCGCGCGCACTCCGAAGACTGGCCGCGAGTCTAGCGCCAGCCGGGGCCCGGAAAGGAGGGGGGACCGCGCTTCCCAGTTACGTTTTCCGGTTACCGGCTCCCGGCTCCCGCCCCATCACAGCAACGGCGACAGCAGGCGCGCCAGCGCCTCCGGCAGGCGCACCCGCCACAGCGGGTGCGGCCGGTCCTCGCGCACCCGCGGGGCGCGCGCGAACTCGCCCTCGATCAGCTGCGCCAGGGACGCCGCAATGCCCGGATCGTCGAACAGCATGCTGACCTCGAAGTTGAGGCGGAAGCTGCGGCTGTCGAAGTTGGCGCTGCCGACCAGCGCCAGCGCGTCGTCCACCAGCAGCGCCTTGGTGTGCAGCATGCGCGGGCCGTATTCGTAGACCTTGGCGCCGGCCGCGATCAGCTCGTCGAAATAGGAGCGCGCGGCCAGGGTCACCAGCAGCGAGTCGCTGCGCCGCGGCACCAGCACGCGCACGTCCAGGCCGGCGAGCGCGGCCGAGGTCAGCGCCATCAGCGCGGCCTCGCTCGGCACGAAATACGGCGTCACCAGCCACACCCGCCGGCGCGCGGCGTGAATCGCGCCGACGTGCAGGCGGTGGATCGCCTCCCACGACGAATCCGGGCCGGAGGTCAGCGCCTGCGCCGCGATCGGTCCGGGTTCGGGCGGCGGCAGCGTCTGCGCGATCGAGGACAGGAAGTCGCGCCGGCCGGTCGCGTACACCCAGTCCTCGACGAACACCAGCTGCAGCGCGCGCACGATGTCGCCGGTCACGCGCACGTGCAGGTCGCGGTAGGCGTCCGCGCGCAGTCCGTCGTTCTCGTCGTCGGTGACGTTGATGCCGCCGGTGAAGGCGACCGCGCTGTCCACCACCACGATCTTGCGGTGCGAACGCAGGTTGAGGAACGGCCGCCGCCAGAAGCGGCCGAAGCGCATCGGGTGGAACCACGCGACCTCGCCGCCGGCCGCGACCAGCGGCGCGAGGAAGGCGCGCGTGCAGCCGGCCGAGCCGACCGCGTCCAGCAGCAGGCGCACCGCGACACCGGCGCGCGCGCGTTCGACCAGCGCGTCGCGCACCAGGGTGCCGGTGCGGTCGGCGGCGAAGATGTAGTACTCCAGGTGCACGTGTTCGCGCGCGCCGGCGATCGCCTCCAGCAGCGCGGCGTAGGTGGCCTTGCCGTCGACCAGCAGGCGCACGTCCCGCGCGGTCGCGGGCGACAGGCCGGTGGTGGCGTGGCCGAGGCGGGCGAGTTCGGCGCCCTCGTCGGCGCCGGCGCGCTGGTCGCCGGCCGGCAGGCTGACGCGCTGGCGCGCGCGCCGCAGCCGCTGGCGCTGGATTCGCTGCGGCCCGAACAGGTAGTAGACGATGAAGCCGACGATCGGCAGCGCGGCCAGGCCGAGCAGCCAGCCCAGGGTCGCGGCCGGGTCGCGCTTCTGCAGCACGATCCAGCCGCCCAGCCAGACCAGGTAGGCGACCCAGAGCAGCGCCAGGTACAGGCCGACGTGGGGAATGCCGAGCAGGGCGTGCCCGGCGTCGTTGAGCGCGTCCAGCATGAAGGGTTCAGCCACCGTCGCGGCGGTCGAGATGGGGCAAGGGTAGGCTGGACCGATGCACGATGCACCGCCCTCCTCCCGCGCGCAGTCCTACGATCCGAACGCCGCCGGCGAGGCGCCGCCGGCCGACGCGCGCCCCCCGCGGGCACCGATCAAGGGCCGCGGCAGCGCGTCGTACCTGGCCGGCCGCTTCGAGAAGCGTACCGCACGCGGCGAGGACGACGGCTGGGGCTCGGTGCACGCGCACGCGCCCGACAGCGCGGAAGCCGAGCTGCCGCCGCATCCGGCGACTCGGGTCACCGAGGAACGCGCGCGCTCGGTGCTGACCCGCAACGATTCGCCGGACGTCGGCTTCGACCAGTCCGTCAATCCGTACCGCGGCTGCGAGCACGGTTGCGTCTACTGCTTCGCGCGCCCCTCGCACAGCTACCTTGACCTGTCGCCGGGTCTCGACTTCGAGACGAAGCTGTTCGCCAAGACCAACGCGGCCGAACGTCTGCGCGAGGCGCTGGCGAAACCGGGCTACGCGCCCTCGCCGATCGCGCTGGGCATCAACACCGATGGCTACCAGCCGATCGAGCGCCGCTACCGCGTGACCCGCTCGGTGCTGGAAGTACTGGCCGAATGCCGCCATCCGGTCACCTTCGTCACCAAGGGCGGCCTGATCGAGCGCGACCTCGACCTGCTCGCGCCGATGGCGCGCGAGAACCTCGTGCACGTGCACTTCTCGATCACCACCCTGGACAACCGGCTGGCGTCGCGGATGGAGCCGCGCGCGACGGCGCCGCACGGCAAGCTGCGGGCGATGCGCGCGCTGAGCGAAGCCGGCGTGCCGGTCGGGGTGATGGTGGCGCCGGTGATCCCCGCGCTCACCGACCACGAGCTCGAGCGCATCCTCGAGGCCGCGCACGCACACGGCGCGCGCTCGGCCGGCTACGTGCTGCTGCGCCTGCCGCACGAGCTCAAGGACCTGTGGCGCGAATGGCTGGAACTGCACGAACCCGGCCGCGCCGCACACGTGATGAGCCTGATCCGGCAGATGCGCGGCGGCAAGGACTACGACAGCCGCTTCGGCGTGCGCTCGCGCGGCGAGGGCCCGTTCGCGCAGCTGCTGGCGCAGCGCTTCGCCAAGGCGCACGCGCGGCTCGGTTTCGGCCGCCTGCCGCCGCTGGACTGCAGCAAGTTCGTCGCACCGCGCAAGCCGTCGCCACAGGGCGAGCTGTTCTGAGGAGCGAAGCCCTTTGCGTCGCGAGAGCGCGCCGGGCGGGAGAGGCAGGCAGGACACGCCGTGAATCCGTCCCTGGAGGCTCGGATGCGCCATCCATGGCGCATACGGTCCTGCCCACCTCCCACCCGACGCGCCCCACCACTCCCGCGATCTGGCCGTAGAGCGGAGCTTGCTCCGCTGCCTTTCCCGCGACGGAGCAGCGGAGCAAGCTCCGCTCTACGGCAAGCCGCCAGGATCTGTCCGAGCGAACGGGAGGGCCGGGTGTTGCGTCAAGCCGGCCATGGATGGCCGGCGCCCGCATAAGGGCAGGGTGAGCACGGGCGGCTTGCGCGGCACCGCCGCGCGCCCGTGCGAACGCCCGGCGCGCTGCGCCGGGCCGAAGGGAGCCGCGCAGCAGCGTCCCTTCTAAGGGAAAAGCAATACCCCCGGCCTCCCGCGCGCGGGCCCGGGAGCTGCCTGCTTCGCTTGTTGCGCCAACGGCGCTTGCACCCCCGCCCTACAATTCCCCGCATGTCCGCTTCCCCCGACCTGCGCGCCGAGCTCGAAGCCGGCCTCGCCGCGCTCGCCCTCGATCCCGCGCTGGCGACGCCGCTGCTGGCCTACCTCGAGCTGCTGCAGCGCTGGAACCGCGCCTACAACCTGACCGCGGTGCGCGACCCGCGCGAGATGGTGGTGCGCCACCTGCTCGACTCCCTGGCGATGCATCCGTTCGTCGCCGACGGCACGCTCGCCGACCTCGGCACCGGCCCCGGCCTGCCCGGCATCCCGCTGGCGATCGCCAAACCCGGCCTGCGCGTGACCCTGGTCGAATCCAACGGCAAGAAGGCGCGCTTCCTGCGCGAGGCGGTGCGCACGCTGGGCCTGGCGAATGCCGAAGTCGCCGAAAGCCGAATCGAGGCGCTCGACCGTCCCGGCGCCTTCGACGCGATCACCGCCCGCGCGCTGGCCACGCTGCCGCAGATCCTTGCCCTCGGCGGCCACCTGCTGCAGGCGGACGGCCTGCTGCTGGCGATGAAGGGCGCGCGGCCGGACGACGAGATCGCCGCGCTGCCGCCCGGCTGGCGGCTGGAAAGCGTGCAGCCGCTCACGGTTCCGGGCCTCGCCGCCGAACGGCACCTGGTGACGGTGGCGAAAACCGCCTGATCCGCAGCCCGGTCGGGCCGCGCGCGGCGCCGCGGGCGGGCGCGTCCGCCCACCAACGGGATATAACGCATAATCCCAAGCCCGGCGCTTTCCGCCGGCCTGCCCAGGGGACACGACGCGCGTGACCGCCCGCATCATCGCCATCGCCAACCAGAAGGGCGGGGTCGGCAAGACCACCACCGCGGTCAACCTGGCCGCCGCGCTCGCGGCCGCGCCCAAGCGCGTGCTGCTCGTCGACCTCGACGCCCAGGGCAACGCGACCATGGGCAGCGGCGTGGACAAGCGCGAGCTGGCCGCGTCCACCTGCGACGTGCTGCTGGAAGAGCAGCACGCCGACGCCGCCATCGTGAAGACCCCGGAAGGCTTCGACCTGTTGCCCGGCAACACCGACCTGACCGCGGCCGAGATCGAGCTGATGGACGAGGCCGGACGCGAGCAGCGGCTCAAGCGCGCGCTCGACCCGCTGCGCGCGCAGTACGACTTCATCATCGTCGATTGCCCGCCGGCGCTGTCGCTGCTGACCCTGAACGCGCTCACCGCCGCCGACAGCGTGCTGGTGCCGATGCAGTGCGAGTACTACGCGCTGGAAGGCCTGACCGCGCTGCTGCAGACGATCGACGCGCTCAAGCAGAAGCTCAACCCAGGCCTCGAGATCGAGGGCGTGCTGCGCACCATGTTCGACGTGCGCAACAACCTCGCCAACGCGGTCTCGGGCGAACTGGTGGAGCACTTCGGCGACAAGGTGTTCCGCACCATCGTGCCGCGCAACGTGCGCCTGGCCGAGGCGCCCAGCCACGGCCAGAGCATCGTCGGCTACGACAAGGCCAGCCGCGGCGCGATCGCCTACCTCGGCCTCGCCGGCGAGGTGATCCGCCACCAGCGCGAGCGCCAGCAGGCGGCCGCGCGCACCTCCACGGAGACCGCCGCATGAGTGCCGGCAAGAACCCGCCGGCAGCGGCGAAGAAGCGCGGCCTCGGCCGCGGCCTGGAAGCCCTGCTCGGCCCGAAGGCCGCCGCCGACGCGCCGGCGCTGGAAGCGCAGCCGGGCGACGCCCTGCAGACCCTGCCGGTCGACGCGCTGACCCCCGGCAAGTACCAGCCGCGGCGCACGATGGACCAGGCCAAGCTCGCCGAGCTGGCCGATTCGATCCGCGCCCAGGGCGTGATCCAGCCGATCGTCGTGCGCGAGGTCGCGTCCGGCCGCGGCGGCAAGGTCTACGAGATCATCGCGGGCGAGCGCCGCTGGCGCGCCTCGCAGCTGGCCGGCCTGCGCGAGGTGCCGGTGGTCGTGCGCGCCGTCGACGACCGCACCGTGGTCGCGATGGCGCTGATCGAGAACATCCAGCGCGAGGACCTCAATCCGCTGGAGGAGGCGCAGTCGCTGCAGCGGCTGATCGACGAGTTCGACCTGACCCACGCCCAGGCGGCGGAGGCGGTCGGCCGCTCGCGCGCGGCGGTGTCCAACCTGCTGCGCCTGCTGGAACTGCCGGCCGAGATCCGGGTGCTGGTCGAGACCCGCGCGCTGGAGATGGGCCACGCCCGCGCGCTGCTGACGGTGGCGCCGCAGGCGGCGGTCGCGCTGGCGCGACAGGCGGTCGAGCACGGCTGGTCGGTGCGCGAGGTCGAGCACCGCGTGCAGCAGCTGGCGGCCGGCCAGGTGCCGGGCGCGGCGGCGGCGAAGCCGGGCAAGGCCGCGAAGGCGCGCCCGCAGGCCGACATCGTCGCGCTGGAGCGCGAACTCGGCGAAAGCCTCGGCACCCGCGTCAACGTCCTCCACGGCCGCGGCGGCAAGGGCCGGCTGGTGATCCACTACGGCGACCTCGACGCGCTCGAGGGCGTGCTCGAGCGGTTGCGCGGCAAGGCCGGCTGAGCGTCCGCCGCACCGGAACGCGAGCCACGCGGCGTAAAGCCGTCTCCACGGCGCCGATGCGATAATCCGCGACCTTCTTCCGGACCGGATCTGCATGACGATCCTCGTCACCGGCGCCGCCGGTTTCATCGGGGCCTACACCTGCCGCGCGCTGGCCGCGCGCGGCGAGCGGGTGGTGGGCCTGGACAACTTCAACGACTACTACGACCCGCAGCTCAAGCGCGACCGCGTCGCCGCGCTGTGCCCGGACACCGACATCCGCGCGCGCGACCTGACCGACCGCGACGGCCTCGCCGCGCTGTTCGACGAACTCGCGCCGGAACGGGTGATCCATCTCGCGGCGCAGGCCGGCGTGCGCTATTCGCTGAGCAACCCGCACGCCTACGTCGACAGCAACCTGGTCGGCTTCGTCAACCTGCTCGAACTGTGCCGGCACCGCGGCGTCGCCCACCTGGTCTACGCGAGCTCGTCATCGGTGTACGGCGACTCGGCGACGCCGCCGTTCTCGGAAGACCAGCGCGTCGACCAGCCGCGTTCGCTGTACGCCGCGACCAAGGCCGCGAACGAGCTGATGGCGCACACCTACGCGCACCTGTACGGCCTGCGCGCGACCGGGCTGCGCTTTTTCACCGTGTACGGCCCGTGGGGCCGCCCGGACATGGCGCCGCTGCTGTTCTCGCGCGCGGTGCTGGCCGGACGCCCGATCGACGTGTTCAACCACGGCCGGATGCGGCGCGACTTCACCTTCATCGACGACATCGTCGCCGGCGTGCTCGGGGCGCTCGACCATCCGCCGGCGCAGGACCCCCCGCACCGGGTGTTCAATCTCGGCAACCACACGCCGGTCGAACTCGAGCGCTTCATCGCGGTCATCGAAGCCGCCGCCGGCCGCCCGGCCGAAAAGGTCTACAAGCCGATGCAGCCCGGCGACATGGTCGAGACGATGGCCGATACTGCGCGCGCGCACGCGGCCTTCGGCTTCGAACCGGCCACGCCGATCGAAACCGGGCTGCCGCAGGTCGTGGCGTGGTGCCGCGACTATTTCGGAGCCAACGCATGAGCGAGCCCGCGCTGTCGGTGGTCGTTCCCGTCTTCAACGAGCAGGACAACGTCGGCCCGCTGGTGGGCGAGATCGTGGCCGCGCTGCGCGGCCGCGTGCCGTTCGAGATCGTCTACGTCGACGACAACTCGCGCGACGGCACCCTCGCCGCGCTGCGGCGGCTGAAGGCCGAGGTGCCCGAGTTGCGGGTGCTGCACCACGCCAGCCAGAGCGGGCAGAGCACCGCGGTGCGCACCGGAGTGAAAGCGGCGCGCGCGCCGTGGATCGCGACCCTGGACGGCGACGGCCAGAACGATCCGGCCGACATCCCCAAGCTGCTGGCGCAGCGCGACGGTGCGCCGGCCGAGGTCAAGCTGTTCGCCGGCTGGCGGGTGAACCGCCAGGACACCGGCAGCAAGCGCTGGGCGTCGAGGTGGGCGAACGCGATCCGCGCGCGCATGCTGCGCGACGACACGCCGGACACCGGCTGCGGGATCAAGCTGTTCGAGCGCGCCGCGTTCCTCGACCTGCCCTACTTCGACCACATGCACCGCTATCTGCCGGCGCTGATGCAGCGCGCGGGCTGGAAGACGGTGAGCGTGCCGGTCAACCACCGCGCGCGCGCCAGCGGCGTGTCCAAGTACAACAACCTGGGCCGCGCCCTGGTCGGCATCGCCGACCTGCGCGGCGTGGCCTGGCTGATCCGGCGCAGCAAGCGCACCGCGGTCGAGGAAGTCGCATGAGCTTCGACCAGGTGATGAACAGCCCGATCGGCTGGCTCGAGTGGACCGGGCTGTACATGTCGCCGTGGAAGCTGATCGGCCTGACCGGCGCGCTGATGTTCGGCGGCCGCTGGCTGGTCCAGTTCCTCGCCTCGCGCAAGCACGGCAAGCCGGTGATCCCGCGGCTGTTCTGGTACATGAGCCTGCTCGGCAGCGTGATGACCCTGAGCTACTTCCTGTTCTCGCAGAAGCAGGACTCGGTCGGCATCGTGCAGAACCTGTTCCCGGCCTTCACCGCCGCCTACAGCCTGTACCTGGACATCCGCCACCGCGGCTGGCACCGGGACCGGGCCAGCCACTAGGCGCCCGCCGGAGCTGAACGACTCAGCGCGGGCTCCGGCGCTCCGCCGGCCCTGTGGATAAGTGCTTGCGGCGGTGGCCGCGGCCCGGCATAATGCGCGGCTCGCTGCGTCCGGCTGCCTGCGAAGGCGGATCCGGGCGGGCCCGAAGCACGGTTTCGGCCCGCCGCTGGCAGCGCGAACCAACTCCCGTTCCGTGTGTCGCGCCCGCGAGGAGCGCGGCGGGGCCGCCGTCTCCCGGGCCATGGGCGACACCCGACACTCCGAGGTAATCCGATGTCCCGAATCTGCCAAGTCACCGGCAAGCGCACGACGACCGGCAACAACGTCTCGCATTCCAACCGCAAGACCCGCCGTCGTTTCCAGCCCAACCTGCACGAGCGCCGCTTCTGGGTCGCCTCGGAGAACCGTTGGGTCCGCCTGCGCGTGTCCACCAGCGCCCTGCGCACCATCGACAAGAACGGCATCGAGTCCGTCCTGGCCGAGCTGCGCGCCCGCGGCGAGAAGATCTGAGGAGCACTGAACCATGGCAACCAAGCGCGACAAGATCCGTCTGATCTCCTCCGCCGGCACCGGTCACTTCTACACGACCGACAAGAACAAGAAGAACACCCCGAACAAGATGGAGGTCCGCAAGTACGACCCCGTCGTCCGCAAGCACGTGATCTACAAGGAAGGCAAGATCAAGTGATCCGCGCGTAGCGGTCCTTGCGAGTCCACGAAAAACCCGCCTCCCGGCGGGTTTTTCCTTGTGCGGACGCCGGCGCTAGCGCAGCCGCGCCGCGTAGCGCTTGCCGACGTGACGGCTGATGTAGGTGCTGAGCCGTGCGCCTTCGCTGGCCAGCGCCTTCATGTGCTCGACGTGGAAGCGGCCCGGGCAGTCGTAGTTGTACAGGTAGACGTGGCCATCGCCGAACTCGACCGCCAGCCCGTCCGGCAGGTCCGCGTAGGCCGACACGCCGGAACGTCCGCTCTCGTTGCGATAGCGGCACAAGTGCAGTCCGGCGGAGGCGAGGTTCGCGTTCATGCACCCCGATCGTAGGAAAGCCGGGGTATGCGCCGGATGAAGCGCCCCCGGCAGTGCCGGCCAGGCCCGCCGCGGGCGCCTGCCTCTGGTGCGCGCGCCGGAACGACAACGGGCGGCCGCAGCCGCCCGCGCTCCTTCCCTGGCAGGCTCAGCGTCCGTCGCGATCGGCGTCGCCCGGCATCGCGCGCTCGATGTGGTGCCAGCCGTCGCGCACCGCCTCGCGGGCCTCGCCCCAGGCCAGCCGCGAGTTGCCGCGGGTCGTGTCCCAGTCCTGGGCGAGGCGGTCCTCGACGTCGTCGAAGCGCTGGCCGCGGTAGGCGCCGTAGGTGTCGTAGCCGTACTGGTAGGCCGGCTGGTAGTCGCTCCACTCGCGGCCGCTCGCGTAGTACGGGCGCTCGCGATAGGTGGTTTCGAAGTGGCGGGTGTACTCGGTCGGGTTCACCGCCTCGGCGATGCCGCCGCCGGCCTTGGCGCCGACGACCCCGCCGGCGACTGTGCCGATCACGGTGCCGACCGGGCCGGCCACCGAGCCGATCGCGGCGCCGGCCGCGGCACCGGTTACCGCGCCCGCGCCTTCGCCGATGCTGTGGTCTTTCTTCAGGTCGCTCATTGCCGCTCTCTCCTTCGTGGGGAACGCGCCGTCGCATGTCCGGCGTCGTGCAGTCACGTTAGTGGGCGGCGGATCGCTTCCTCGTGAAGCGCTCGCATTCAGAACACGCGCTCACGACGCGGCGGCGAGTCGCGCGCGCAGGCCGGAAACCCGCTGCACGCGCCGGGCGAGCGCGGCGCGCAGCGTCGCCTCGTCGGCGCACAGGTGCAGCGCTTCGCGCGCGCGGGTCAGGCCGGTGTAGACCAGTTCGCGCGACAGGACGCGCGCGTCCACGCGCGGCAACACCAGCCACACGTCGGCGTACTCGGAGCCCTGCGCCTTGTGCACGGTGGTGGCGAAGGCGCCGGCGTGCGCCGGCAGCGCGGCGGGATGGAAGCCGCGCACGCCGGCCTCGCCGGCGAACCACGCCACCATCGCGCCGCTTTCGTCCGGCAGGCACACGCCGATGTCGCCGTTGAACAGGCGGTGGCGGTCGCTGTTCTCGGTAACCAGCAGCAGGCGGCCGTGGAAGTAGGCGGCGTGGCGGGCACCGGCGAGCGCCTCCTCGATCCGCGCGTTGAGCCCGGACGCGCCCTGCGGGCCGTCGCGCAACGCGGTCAGCACGCGCGTGCGCTCGGCGAGCAGGAGCGCCTGCGCGGGGTCGGTTTCCTGCGCCAGCGCGCGCCACGACGCGAGCAGGCGCTCGCGCAGCGCCGGCGCGAGCGGATCATGCTGGCCAGCGTGGAAATGCACGCCACGCAACGTTCCCGCGTGCAACTGCGCGAGCGCGGTGTCGGCGTCGCCCGCGCGCGCGGCCTCGGCCAGCGGCGCCAGCACGAGGCTGTCGGCCTGGCGCCAGCCGCGGCGCAGGTGCACCCGGTGGCCGGCGAGCGGCGAGGGGTCGGCTTCGGCGAACAGGTCGCCCGCCGCCGGAGGCCCGAGCAGCGGCGCGAGTTGTGCCGCGACGGTCGCCGGCAGCGTGCCACCCGCACCGGCCGCGGCGACGATCGACGCCAGCACGTCGCCCGCCTCCACCGAAGGCAACTGGTCCGGATCGCCGATCAGGATCAGCGCGGCGCCGTCCGGCACCGCTTCCACCAGCTTGCACATCAGCGGCAGGTCGACCATCGAGGCTTCGTCGACGACGACGACGTCGTATGCCAGCGGGTTGTCCGCGTCGTGGCGGAAACGGGGGCTGTCCGGGATCACGCCGAGCAGCCGGTGCAGGGTGCGCGCCTGCGCCGGCAGCGCATCGCACAGGGCGGCATCGACACCGGCCTGGCGCAGTTGCCCGGCCGCGCGTCGCAGGCTCTGCGCCATGCGGTCGGCCGCGCGGCCGGTGGGCGCGGCGAGGGCGACCCGCGGCGCCGCGTCGTCGAGCGCGCGGTGCTGCGCCGCCAGCATCAGCAGCAGCCTGGCGATCGTGCTGGTCTTGCCGGTGCCGGGCCCGCCGGTGAGCAGCAGCAGCGGGCGCACCAGCGCCAGCGCGGCGGCGCGCGCCTGCAGGTCGGCCTGCGCCGCGCGCGGGAACAATTGCGCGAACAGCGGCGCCAGCAACGCCAGGTCGCCGGTGACGACGGGCTGCGCGGCGATCCGGCGCAGGCCGGCGGCGAGGCGGCGCTCGTATTCGCGGTAGCGGCGCAGGTAGAGCAGGTCGCCTTCCAGCACCAGCGGCGCCTGCGGATCCGCCGCCTGGTCCGACGCGGGCCGGACGACCCAGGGCGAGGCGTGCAGCGCGTCGCGCCAGCCCTCGGCGACGGGCGCGCCATCGGCGGGGTCCGCCGCGCCGAGGTCGAACGCGGCGTGGCCGAGCGCGACCGCGCGCATCGCCAGCTCCGCCGCGCGCAGCACCCGCGGATCGGTGGCCGGGTCCAGCCGCCGCAGCACGTCGGCGAAGGCGCGCTCGACCGGCCCCGTGGTCCCGGCCTCCGTCGCGGGGGCGATGCGGCGCGTCACGCGTCGCCCCCCGCCGCACCGAACAGCGCGTCCACGCCTTCCACCAGCGCGGCCGGCAATTCCAGGGTCACCACGCCATGCCCCGGCTGCGCCGGATCGAGCCCGCGGCAGAACAGGTAGTGCACGCCGCCGAAGTCGCGCGCGTAGGCATAGTCCGCGCCACGTCGCACGCGCAGCCAGCGGTGCACGGCAACCGCGTACAGCAGCGCCTGCAGGTCGTATTCGCTCGCGGCCATCGCCTCACGCAACGTCGACGGGTCGTAGGCGGGCAGGCGGTTGGACTTGTAGTCGAGCACATGGACCTGGCCATCGACCGCGAAGGTCAGGTCGATCTTGCCGTTCATCAGTCCCGACAACCGCGGCCAGGCGCCGAAATCGCGGCGCTCGCGGGCGATGCCATGCGCGTGCAACAGGGCCAGCAACGCCGCGCCATCGGCGTCGGCGAGCGTGTAGTGGAATTCGATCTCGGGCACGCGCGCGGCCGCCGGCAACTCGCACAGGCGCACGCGCGCCCTGCCGCAGGGCAGGTCCGCGGCCAGCGTGCGCGCGACCAGCGACGCCAACTCGCGCACGCCCTCGTCGAGGTCGCCCGCGCCGTAGCCGTGGTCCGCGAGCGCCTTGCGCAGGGTCGCGTCCTCGCCGGCGGGGATGGCGCCGGCGGTCAGGTCGCGCCAGCGCGCGAAATCGGTGTGCTCCAGCGCCTGGTGCAGCGCGTTGCCGAAGCGCGCGCCGCCGAAGCGGCTCGGCGCCGTGGCGAAGGCGGCCAGCGGGCGCTCGTCGTCGGCCGGCGCTTCGTCGCCGGGCAGCTGCA
>DASRZN010000272.1:0-2753 GCA_035686325.1 Lysobacteraceae bacterium | reverse complement strand
GTGGTGGAGCCCCGCGACGTGCCGGGCGACGTGATCACCATGAACTCGACCGCGCGCTTCCGCGACGAGACCGGCGGCGAGGAACGCGAGCTGACCCTGGTCTACCCGCGCGACGCCGATGGCAGCCCGGACAAGGTCTCGATCCTGGCGCCGGTCGGCAGCGCCCTGCTCGGCCTGCGCGTGGGCGACGCCATCGAATGGCCGGTGCCCGGCGGGCGCACGATCCGCTTGAGCGTGCTGTCGATCCGCTACCAGCCGGAGGCGGCGGGCGAGCTGCACCGCTGAGCCCACGGGGCCCTCCCCGCTCGTGGGAGGGTTCGCGCGCGCGGCGCGAGGGTGAGGGTACGCGGCGGCACGCGTAAAATCGCCGCACGTCCCCCGCAAACCCCTCGATGAACGACTCCGTCCGCCCCACCTTCCACGGCTTCGAGCAGATCCCGCTGCGCGAGTACGCCGAGCGCGCCTACCTCGACTACTCGATGTACGTGGTCCTGGACCGCGCCCTGCCCTTCCTCGGCGACGGGCTGAAGCCGGTGCAGCGGCGGATCGTCTACGCGATGAGCGAGCTCGGCCTCGCCGCGACGGCCAAGCCGAAGAAGTCCGCGCGCACCGTCGGCGACGTGATCGGCAAGTACCACCCGCACGGCGACAGCGCGTGCTACGAGGCGCTGGTGCTGATGGCGCAGCCGTTCTCGTACCGCTATCCGCTGATCGAGGGCCAGGGCAACTTCGGCTCGACCGACGACCCCAAGTCGTTCGCGGCGATGCGCTACACCGAGTCCAAGCTCACCCCGATCGCCGAGGTCCTGCTCGGCGAACTGGCGCACGGCACGGTCGACTGGGTGCCGAACTTCGACGGCACCCTGGAGGAGCCCTCGTGGCTGCCGGCGCGCCTGCCGCACCTGCTGCTCAACGGCACCACCGGCATCGCGGTCGGCATGGCCACCGACGTGCCGCCGCACAACCTCAACGAGGTCGTCAGCGCCTGCGTGCGCCTGCTCGACGACCCGGACGCGACCGTGCGCGACCTGTGCGAGCACGTGCGCGGCCCCGACTACCCGACCACCGCGGAGATCATCACTCCCGCCGAAGACCTCGTCGCGCTCTACGAGCACGGGACCGGCAGCGTGCGCGCACGCGCGACGTACACCCGGGACGGCGCCAACATCGTCGTCACCGCGCTGCCCTACCAGGTTTCGCCGTCGAAGGTGATCGAGCAGATCGCGCAGCAGATGCGCGCGAAGAAACTGCCGTGGCTGGAGGACATCCGCGACGAGTCCGACCACGCCAACCCGGTGCGGGTGGTGCTGGTGCCGCGCTCCAGCCGCGTGGATGCCGAGCAGCTGATGGGCCACCTGTTCGCGACCACCGACCTCGAGCGCTCGTACCGGGTCAACCTCAACGTGATCGGCCTGGACGGCAAGCCGCAGGTCAAGCACCTGAAGGCCCTGCTGTCGGAATGGCTGGTGTTCCGCACCGACACGGTCACCCGCCGGCTCAACCACCGCCTGGAGAAGGTCGAGCGCCGCCTGCACCTGCTGGAAGGCCTGCTGGTCGCCTTCCTCAACCTCGACGAGGTGATCCGCATCATCCGCGCCGAGGACGAGCCGAAGCCCGTGCTGATGGCGCGCTTCAAGCTCACCGCGGAGCAGGCCGACTACATCCTCGAGACGAAGCTGCGCCAGCTCGCCCGCCTGGAGGAGATGAAGATCCGCGGCGAGCAGGACGAACTGGCCAAGGAGCGCGAGCGGATCGAGGCCACGCTCGCCAGCAAGGCCAGGCTGAAGAAGCTGGTCAAGGACGAACTGCTGGCCGATGCGAAGAGGTTCGGCGACGCGCGCATGTCGCCGCTGGTCGCGCGCGGGGCCGCCCAGGCGCTGGCCGAGACCGAGTTGGTCGCCAGCGAACCGATGACGATCGTGCTCAGCGAGAAGGGCTGGGTGCGCGCGGCCAAGGGCCACGACGTGGACGCGGCTGCGCTCAGCTACCGCGAGGGCGACGGCCTGCTGGCCGCGGTGCGCGGGCGCAGCACCCAGCAGGTCGCCTTCCTCGATTCGACCGGTCGCAGCTACTCCACCTCCGCCCACACCCTGCCCAGCGCGCGCGGCAACGGCGAGCCGCTGACCGGCCGCTTCTCGCCGCAGCCGGGCGCGTCGTTCCAGGCGCTGGCGACCGGCGACAACGACGCCCGCTTCGTGCTCGCGTCCTCGCACGGCTACGGCTTCGTCACCCGCTTCGAGAACCTGGTCGGACGGCAGAAGGCGGGCAAGGCGGTGAAGTCGCTGACGCCCGGCGCGAAGCTGCTGCAGCCGGCGCCGGTCGCCAGCGTCGACAGCGACCGCATCGTCGCCGTCACCAGCGCCGGCCACCTGCTCGCCTTCCCGGTCGCCGAGCTGCCCGAGCTCGACCGCGGCAAGGGCAACAAGATCATCGACATCCCGCGCGCCAAGCTCGGCACCGAGCGGGTGGTCGCGGTCGCGGTGGTGCCGCCGGGCGGCGCGCTGCAGGTGAAGTCGGGGCAGCGCACGATGACCCTGTCGTTCAAGGACATCGACGCCTACGTCGGCGCGCGCGCGACCCGCGGCGGGCTGCTGCCGCGGGGATGGCAGAAGGTGGACGGCCTGGCGGTGGAATAACCGCATGCACCCGGACTTCTGGCTCGAACGCTGGCGCGAGCGCCAGATCGGCTTCCACCAGGAAGCGCCGACGCCGCTGCTGCTGGAGTTCTGGCCGGCGCTGGGCGTCGCGCCGGG
>DASRZN010000271.1:0-2728 GCA_035686325.1 Lysobacteraceae bacterium | reverse complement strand
GCCGAGCACGACCAGGCGCGGATGCCGTACCAGCTCGTCGGCGAGCATCGCGCGCGCGGCGGCCAGCCAGCGCAGCTTGTACTCGAACTTCGCGCTGCCCACCGCCTGCCCGTTGACGACGTAGAAGTTGACCACGCGCACGCCGCCGACGGTGGCCGCGATGACACGGCGCTGCTCGTCCTCGAAGCCGGGCATGCCGACCTGCACGTCCTCCAGCGCCGCGTCGCGGGCGAGCAGGGCGACGCCGTTGTAGGTCTTCTGCCCGGCGAACACGCTGCGGTAGCCGAGCGCGGCCAGCGCGGTGTCGGGGAAGCGCGCGTCCTCCAGCTTGGTTTCCTGCAACGCCACCACGTCGGGCCGCGCGTCCTGCAGCCATTGGGTGAGGTGCGGCAGGCGCACGTTGAGCGAGTTGACGTTCCAGCTGGCGATCTTCATGGCGTTGGACGGAAGGCGAAGGAAGGAAGCGGGAGCAGGCGTCAGCGCGCCAGCCAGCGGACCAGCCGGTCGACGCGGCCGCGGTACGGCGGCACCAGCCAGTCGGTCGCCGGCCGGCGCGCCTGGCGCAGTACCGGCAGCTGCTTGCTGAAGGTGTCGAAGCCGGCCTTGCCGTGCAGTGCGCCCATGCCGCTGGCGCCGACGCCGCCAAACGGCAATGCCTGCACGCCGAAATGCCACAGGGTGTCGTTGACGGTGACGCCGCCCGCGATCGTGCCGGACAGGATGCGTTCGATCGTCGCGCGATCGCGGGAGAACGGATACAGCGCGAGCGGGCGCGGGCCGGCGTCGATGCGGGCGATCGCCTCGTCGAGGTTGCGGTAGGTCGCCACCGGCAGGATCGGGCCGAAGATCTCCTCGCGCATCAGCACGGCGTCGTCCGGCGCGTCCAGCACCACCGTCGGCGCCAGCAGGCGCTCGCGGCGCGCTCGTTCTGGATCGAGCTCGACCAGCGGCAGCACCCGCGCGCCGCGCGCGCGCGCGTCTTCCAGCGTGGCGAGCAGGCGCGCGTAGTGCGCGTCGTCGACGATGCGCGTGTAGTCCGACGCGTCGCCGAGATCGCCGTAGCGGCGGATCACGACCGCGCGCAGCGCGGCGACGAAGGCATCGCGTCGTTCCGCGTCGATCAGGGCATGGTCCACGCCGATGCAGGTCTGGCCGGCGTTGAACCACTTGCCGGTGGCGATGCGCGCGGCGGCGACGTCGAGCGGGAAGTCGGGCGCCACCAGCGCCGGCGACTTGCCGCCGAGCTCCAGCGTCACCGGCGTCAGGTTGGCCGCGGCGGCGGCCGCGACCTTGCGCCCGGTCGCGGTCGAGCCGGTGAACAGCAGGTGGTCGAACGGCAGCGCGGCGAACGCCGCCCCGACGTCGGCGCCGCCCAGCGCGACCGCGACGCGGTCGTCCGGGAACACTTCCGCGAGCAACGCCTGCAGCCACGCAGAGGTGCGGGGCGTGTGCTCGGACGGCTTGACGAAGACGTGGTCGCCGGCGGCGATCGCCGACACCAGCGGCACCAGCGCGAGGTTCACCGGGTAGTTCCACGGGCTGATGATGCCGACCACGCCCAGCGGCACCGGCCGCAGTTCCGCGCGCGCCGGCCACAGGCGCCAGCCGGTGCCGACCCGGCGCGGCCGCGTCCAGCGGCCGAGGTGGCGGAGCACGTGGTCGATCTCGGCCAGCACCACCAGGTTTTCGGAAATCAGGTTCTCGTGCGGCGAGCGGTGGCCGAAGTCGGCGCGGATCGCCGCGTCCATCGCCGGCGCGTGGCGACGGAAGACGTCGCGCAGGCGCTGCAGGTCCGCGCGGCGCTGCGCCACCGGCGGCCGCTGCGCCCGCCACGCGGCGCGCAGCCGCGCGAAAGTCGGGTGCAGGGAATCGATCGGGGTGTCGTCGGCCATGCCGGCAGTGTAGTGGCCGCGGCGGCCGTTGCTATGATCGTGCGCGTCTTCCGGCAGGGCCGCGCATGCGCATCGTCTCGTTCAACGCCAACGGCCTGCGCTCGGCCGCCAGCAAGGGCTTCTTCGACTGGTTCGCCGGCCAGGATGCCGACGTGCTGTGCGTGCAGGAAACCAAGGCGCAGGAGCACCAGCTGGCGGGGGACGCCGGCTTCAAAACGGAATTTTTGCCCGCCGGCTACAAGGCCTGGTTCCGCGACGCGACGACCAAGAAGGGCTACAGCGGCGTCGCGATCTACGCCCGTCGCGAGCCCGACGAGCTGCGCACCGCGCTCGGCTGGGACGCCTTCGACGAAGAAGGCCGCTACCTCGAGGCGCGCTTCGGCAACCTCAGCGTGGTCTCGATGTACGTGCCGTCGGGCTCGTCGGGCGAACTGCGCCAGGGCTTCAAGTTCGAGGTGATGGAATGGCTGCGGCCGATCCTCGATCAGTGGCTCGCCAGCGGTCGCGACTACGTGCTGTGCGGCGACTGGAACATCGTCCGCAGCGAGCTCGACATCCGCAACTGGAAGTCCAACCAGAAGAACTCCGGCTGCCTGCCCGCCGAGCGCGACTGGCTCAACGGCCTGTGCGCCGACCCGGCCGGCTGGGTCGACGCCTATCGCGCGCTCCATCCGGAGGGCCAGGACTACACCTGGTGGAGCAACCGCGGCGCCGCGCGCGCCAAGAACGTCGGCTGGCGGATCGACTACCAGCTGGTCACACCGTCGCTGCGCGACCGCCTGCGCGCGTGCTCGATCGCAGCCACGCCGCGCTTCTCCGACCACGCGCCGTTCAGC
>DASRZN010000270.1:0-2844 GCA_035686325.1 Lysobacteraceae bacterium | reverse complement strand
ACCAGTTTCGGCCTGTTCGTCGAGCTGGACGACTCCAAGGTCAACGGCCTGGTGCACGTCACCCAGCTGCCGAACGACTTCTACCACTTCGACCCGATCCGCAAGACCCTGACCGGCGAGCGCCGCGGCCGCGAATACCGCCTCGGCGACCGCGCGCGGATCGTGGTGCTCAAGGCCAGCCTGGAGGAGCGCAAGATCGACTTCCGCCTGGTCGAGGAGGGCGGCGCATCGCGCGACGCCATGCCGCCGCCGCCCCCGCGCGGCAAGCCGGCGAACCGGACCAAGCAGAAGTACTGAGTGCTGCTCCCTCCCCCGCAAAGCGGGGGAGGGCTGGGGTGGGGGGCACCCCCACCGCCGCCCCGCCCACGGCACAATGCGCGCATGAGCAACAAAGCCTCCCAATGGATCGCCGGCATCAACGCGGTCGCCGCCGCCGTCGAGCACGACGCCGAGCACGTCCGCGAAGTCCTGCTCGAAGCCGGCGCGAAGAACCCGCGCATCGCCGACATCGAGACCAACGCGCGCCGCGCCGGCATCGACGTGCGCCGGGTCGCGCAGCAGGCGCTGGACGGCGTCGCCGGCGGCCTGCGCCACCAGGGCGCGGTCGCGCGCTACGCGGCGGCGAAGACCTGGGACGAAAGCGAACTGCCCGCGCTGGTCGAGGCCGCCGCCGGCAAGGCGCTGGTCCTGGTCCTCGACGGCGTGCAGGACCCGCACAACCTCGGCGCCTGCCTGCGCAGCGCGGCCGCCGCCGGCGTGACCGCGGTGGTGATCCCCAAGGACAAGGCCGCGCAGGTGAACGCCACGGTGCGCAAGACCGCCGCCGGCGCCGCCGACAGCATCCCGGTGGTGCGCGCCACCAACCTCGCGCGCTGCCTGCGCGACCTGCAGCAGCTGGGCGTGTGGACCTACGGCCTGGCGGGCGACGCGCAGGCCTCGTTCTACGACCTCGACCTCACTGGCAACGTCGCCCTGGTGCTGGGCGGCGAGGCCGACGGCCTGCGCCGGCTGACCCGCGAGCAGTGCGACCAGCTGGCCACCATCCCGATGCCGGGCGCGGGGCAGGGCGTGGAAAGCCTGAACGTGTCGGTGGCGGCCGGCGTGGCGCTGTTCGAGGTAGTGCGGCAGCGGGTGAAGGCGACGTAGGGCGCGAAAAGCGGCCCTCACCCCAACCCTCTCCCGCGAGCGGGAGAGGGGGAACCGCGGATCGCCGCCGGCCGACTGGCCCCTGCGCCCGGAAACCCGGATAATGCACCAAAGCCGGGGGGCGACCCGCCGGCTTTTTTCGTGCGCGATGCATTCGCGCGACCGCCACAGCAGGAGGCCGCCATGGGTCAGTCAGTCGTCGTGTTGGGTGCCCAGTGGGGCGATGAGGGCAAGGGCAAGATCGTCGACCTGCTCACCCAGGACATCGGCGCCGTCGTGCGCTTCCAGGGCGGCCACAACGCCGGCCACACCCTGGTAATCAACGGCAAGAAGACGGTGCTGCACCTGATCCCGTCCGGCATCCTGCGCCCGGACGCGCTGTGCCTGATCGGCAACGGCGTGGTGCTCAGCCCGGCCGCGTTGCGCAAGGAAATCGGCGAGCTCGAGGCCAGCGGCGTGGAAGTGCGCTCGCGCCTGAAGATCAGCCCGGCGACGCCGCTGATCATGCCGTACCACATCGCGCTGGACCAGGCGCGCGAGAAGGCCGCCGGCGGCAACGCGATCGGCACCACCGGCCGCGGCATCGGCCCGGCCTACGAAGACAAGGTCGCGCGCCGCGGCATCCGCGTCGCCGACCTGCACTATCCGCAGCAGCTGGCCGACAAGCTGCGCGGAACGCTCGACTACCACAACTTCGTGCTGACCAAGTACCTCGGTGTCGACGCGGTCGACTACCAGCAGACGCTGGACGAGGCGCTGGCCTTCGGCGAGTACGTCGAACCGATGAAGTCCGACGTCGCCGGCATCCTGCACGAGCTGCGCAAGCAGGGCCGCAAGGTCCTGTTCGAAGGCGCGCAGGGCTCGCTGCTGGACATCGACCACGGCACCTACCCGTACGTCACCTCCTCCAACACCACGGTCGGCGGCGCCTACGCCGGCAGCGGCGTCGGCGCGGACGCGATCGACTACGTGCTCGGCATCGCCAAGGCCTACGCGACGCGCGTGGGCGGCGGCCCGTTCCCGACCGAACTGTTCGACGACGTCGGCCAGGCCCTGCGCGACAAGGGCCAGGAATACGGCGCCACCACCGGCCGCCCGCGCCGCTGCGGCTGGATGGACATCGTCGCGCTCAAGCGCGCGGTCGCGATCAACGGCATCTCCGGCCTGTGCATCACCAAGCTCGACGTGCTCGACGGCATCGAGAAGCTGAAGATCTGCATCGCCTACGAATACCGCGGCAAGCGCACCGAGTACGCGCCGCTGGACGCCGCCGGCTGGGAGGAGTGCACGCCGGTCTACCTCGAGTTCCCGGGCTGGGACGAGAGCACCCACGGCATCACCGACTGGGACAAGCTGCCCGCCGCCGCCCGCGCCTACCTGCGCGCGCTGGAGGAACTGGCCGGTTGCCCGCTGGCGATCGTCAGCACCGGTCCGGACCGCGACGCGAACATCATCCTGCAGGATCCGTTCGCCTGAGGCGCGCCGCCCGCTGCAACGAAAAAGCCCCGCGTTCGCGGGGCTTTTTTTGTGCGGTGCCGGCGACGACGGCTACTTCGCGGCGTCTTCGCCGTGCCGCGCGAACACCACCGTGCTGCCGTCGCGCCGTACCAGCTCCACCGCATACGGCTGCACGCCGCCGCCCGGCACTTCCATGCCCGGCGAGCCGACCGGCATGCCGGGCGCGGTCAGGCCCTTCGC
>DASRZN010000269.1:0-9283 GCA_035686325.1 Lysobacteraceae bacterium | reverse complement strand
CCGTCGTGGAAGGCGCGCGTCGGCGACTACCTACGCCGGCCCGAGATGCAGCAGCTCGCCGCCTTCCTGCGCCAGCGCAAGGCCGCCGGCGCGCGCATCTATCCGGCCGGCGGCGAGATCTTCGCCGCGCTCGACGCGACGCCGTTCGACCAGGTGAAGGTGGTGATCCTGGGCCAGGATCCCTACCACGGGCCGGGCCAGGCGCACGGGCTCTGCTTCTCGGTGCAGCCGGGCGTGCCGGCGCCGCCGTCGCTGGAGAACATCTTCAAGGAACTGCAGCGCGACCTCGGCATCGCGCGTCCGCGCCACGGCTGCCTGCGGCACTGGGCCGAGCAGGGCGTGCTGCTGCTCAACAGCGTGCTCACCGTCGAGGACGGCCGCGCCGGCGCGCACGCCGGCAAGGGCTGGGAAGCCTTCACCGACCACGTGGTGGACGTCCTCAACCGCGAGCGCGAGGGCCTGGTGTTCCTGTTGTGGGGCAGCTACGCGCAGAAGAAGGGCGCGGTGATCGACACCGCACGGCACCGGGTGCTGCGCGCGCCGCACCCGTCGCCGCTGTCGGCGCACCGCGGCTTCATCGGCTGCGGGCACTTCTCCGCCGCCAACGACTACCTGGTCCGGCGCGGCCGGGCGCCGATCGACTGGTCGCTGCCCGGCTGAGGCTCAGTGCACGAACAGGCGGAAGGTCGAGGTCCGCACCAGCGCGCCGGCGGTGCCGGTGACGGTCACCGTGTAGGTGCCGGCGACCACGCCGGTCGAGGCGCGCAGCACCAGCCGCGAGGTCGCGCTGCCGTTCGCCGGCGGCGTCACCGGATTGGTCTCGAACGATCCGGTCACGCCGGTCGGCAGGCCGGACACCGACATCGTCACCGGCGCGCTGAAGCCGTCGCTGCTGGTGACGGTGATGATCTTGCCGCCGGTGCGGCCGGGATCGATCGCCATCGTCGCCGAGTTGGACAGCGCGAAATCGCCGGACGCCGGCGGCGGCGCGACGGTGGCCTTGTGGCAGCTGCCGCTGAAGCTGTCGGCATAGGTGGCGCCCGCCACCGGCGCGAAGCGGCCCTCGTAGCCGACCGGCGACAGGGTCAGCGCGAGCACGCCCATCGCGGTCGCCTGGCTGGCGCGCAGCAGCGAGTGGCTGCCGAGGGCGTTGTACAGGTTGGCGCCGCCGGTGCCGACGACGAGCTGCACCAGGCCGTCCGCGCGCGCGGTCGCGCTGCCATCCATCGGTGCGTAGCGTTGGTAGTTGTGGTCATGTCCGTTGATGACCAGGTCGGCCCTGGCCGCGTACAGCCGATCCCAGATCGGCTTCACCCCGCTGTAGCCGCTGTACTCGCCGACGCTCACCAGCGGATGGTGGAAGAGCGCCGCCGTGCACGGCTTGGTGTTGGCGGCGAGGTCGGCGCTCAGCCAGGTCAGCTGCGCGGTGGCGCTGGTGCCGTTGGTGCGGGTGTTGAGGCCGATCACGTGCCAGTCGCCGACGTCCACGCTCCACCAGCCGTTGCCGCGCTCGCCGGCGGGGCCGAACCGCTCGCCCACGCCATTGAAATAATCGAAGTAGCCGGCGGCGCCCGACGTCCAGTACTCGTGGTTGCCGGGCACCGGCAGGATCAATGGCTTGAACCGCCCCCAGTTGGGGTCGAAGCGTTCCTCGTACTGCGCCAGCGAACCATGGTTGTAGACGTTGTCCCCGGCGACGAAGGCGGCGAGCGGGTCGAGCGAGATCACCACGTCGGACGTGCGGCGACAGTCGATCGGGGTGTAGTCGCAGATGTCGCCGGCGCCGGCGATCAGTGCCGTGCTCTGCGCCAGCGGCAGGCTGCCGGCATTGAGTTCCTCCAGCACCAGCCGGCTGCCGCTGTTGGCGAAACGGGTTTCCACGTCCACGCAGGCGCCGCGCATGGCGCGGGTGTGGAAGCTGCGGCCGTTCCAGGTCGTGCCGGAAAAGGTCGCCTGGTCGCCGCCGGCGCTGCGCAGCACGACCGAATCGGTGCCCTGCAAGGCAAGGGTGGCGATCCCCAACCGCAGCCAGGTCGCGCCCGGCTCGCAGACCTGGCGGGTGCCGCTGCCGGCGATGTCCAGCGTGAGCGCGCGGGTGCTCGCGCTGTCCTCGACCAGCTGCAGCGTGCGCTGGGCGGCGGCGGGCGAGGCGAGCAGCACGCACGCGGCGATCGCGGCGCCCCAGACCTGGCGGAATCCGAATCGCGGAATGGCGCGCATCGCGGTGCTCCTGGAACGACGGGTATCCGAGCCAACGCGCCCCCTTCGCGGTGGAGGTCAGTCCAGCGGAGCCGATGCGTGGCCGGTTGCGCAGCGTGCCCGGTGCCTCGCAGCGGGCGAGTGACGGGAGCGGCCCTTGGGTCCGCGCCGGACCGCCCCCACACCGGTTTGACGCCCGCCGTGGCGTACTCGAGGCGGGCGGATGCAAAGGGGGAAAGCCGGGCCCCGGCGTTCCATGAATGCAACGCTCAGGAACTTTCCTTGCGGTTAGCAGTCACCGGTAGCCACTGCTAAACTCCTGACCATGAGCCAATCCATGACCCATGCCCTTGTTCCCAGCAACCTGCCGGTCCCGGCGGGCACCCTGCCGAGCGCGCTCGGTTCGCTGGAGGCCTACATCGGCGCGGTGCACCAGATCCCGGTGCTCCCGGTCGAGGAAGAACAGGCCCTGGCCCGCCGCTACCGCGACGAGGACGACCTCGACGCCGCGCGCCAGCTGGTGATGTCGCACCTGCGCTTCGTCGTGCACGTCGCCCGCGGCTACAGCGGCTACGGCCTGCAGCTCGGCGACCTGATCCAGGAAGGCAACATCGGCCTGATGAAGGCGGTCAAGCGCTTCGACCCCGATATCGGCGTGCGCCTGGTGAGCTTCGCGGTGCACTGGATCCGCGCCGAGATGCACGAGTTCATCCTGCGCAACTGGCGCATCGTCAAGGTCGCCACCACCAAGGCCCAGCGCAAGCTGTTCTTCAACCTGCGCAAGAGCAAGACCCGCCTGGGCTGGCTCAACGCGGAGGAAGTGCGCGCGGTGGCGCAGGACCTCAACGTGTCCGAGCGCGACGTGCTGGAGATGGAGTCGCGCCTGTCCGGCCGCGACATCGGCTTCGACGCGCCCGCCGACGAGGACGACGACCACGCACCGCCCGCGCCGGCGCACTACCTGGTCGCCCACGACGAGGATCCGTCGCAGGCCTACGAGCGCGCCGACAGCGAGGCCGACCAGCTGGAAGTGCTGCGCGAGGGCCTGCAGCGCCTGGACGCGCGTTCGCGCGACATCATCCGCCGCCGCTGGCTGGACGACGGCAACAAGGTGACGCTGCAGGAGCTGGCCGACGAATACGGCGTGTCCGCCGAGCGCATCCGCCAGATCGAGGCGAACGCGCTGAAGAAGATGAAGGCGCTGTTCGCGGCCTGAACGCGACGCACGCTGTCCCGAACGGCCCGGTCTTCCGGGCCGTTCGCGTTTCATGCGTGCGCTGCGACACGCCCGCTTGACGCGACGCTAATCCCGCGCCCGACAGGATGGAGGATCGATCCGTACCGGAGGCGCGACGATGCCCCATCCCACCGCACCCCACGGCGACGAGCGCCTGCCTTCGCGCCTGACCCAGCGCGCGCCCGGCGTGCCCGGCGACGATCCGCACCCCGGCTACGCCGGCAGCCGCCTGCTCGACGACCCCACCGACAGCGCGCTGCGGCGCGCGTCCATGCCGGCGCCGCCGCCCGGCCTGGAACCAGGCGACGCCTCGCTGTCGCTGCCGGCCGGCACCTCCGGCTTCACCGGCGTGGGCCAGGCCTGGCAGGCCGGCGGCCATGCCCTGGGGCCCGGTAGCGGCGGCGAACGCGCCGCCGCCGGCCGTGGCGACCACGACCGCGCCGCGCGCGACGACCACGACAGCCTGGACGGCCCGGCCGGCCTCTGAGCCGCGCCGCTGCCGCCGGATCGCGCTACGATCCGGGCATGGCGGGGGACACGGCCTGCAGCATCCGGTATCGGCGCACGCGCGACGGCGGCCTGCGCGTGTGGGTGGCCGGCGCGCGCTCGCTGGACAATACCGTCGCCTACTGGTTGCGCATCGTCGAACTGGTGAACGCGCAGCGGCCGCACTGGCTCTTGCTGGTCGACGAACTGGCCGGCCAGGAACTGTCCGCGGAGCAATGGCGCACGCTGGTCGCCAGCCTGGTCGGCAAGGGCCTGGAGCCGGTGCGCATCGCCCACGTCAAGCCGTCGGGGCTGGCCAAGCTCGAATACTGCGAACTGCACGCGCGCGAGCACGGTTTCATCGCGCGCGCCTTCGTCGATGCCGCGCTGGCCGAACGCTGGCTGCGCTACGGCGAAACCGACGAGCCGTTGCTGCCCGCGCCCGCGGTCGGTTCCGGTCGCGCCTAGGACTGCGCCGCCGCCAGCCGGGCCTGGATGTCCTCCAGCCCCTGCCCGCGCGTTTCCACCCCGCTGCGCCACAGCATCACGCCCGACACCGCCATCGGCAGCGCGATCAGCAGCGCCGACCAGGTGAAGTGGCCGAGCATGCCGACCACGCCGAAGCCGGCGCCGAGGATGCCGCCGAACTTGGAACTGGCCGCGACCACGCCCGAGCCGGTGCCGCGCAGGTGCACCGGGTAGATCTCGGCCGCGTACGGGATCAGCATCGCGATCACCCCGCTGACGCTGACCAGCAGCGCCGCGGTGCAGGCGATCGTGAGCCCCGGCGAGCGCAGGTCGAGCAGCGCCATCGCAGCGAAGGCCAGCAGCGACAGCGTGGTCAGCGCGATGAACAGCACCAGCGAGCGGACGCTGCTCCAGCGGTGGTACAGCCACACCACCACGCCGATGCCGGGCAACGCGTACACCGCCGAGCGCGCCAGCAGCGCGCTGGCGGCGTGCGCGTCCACGCCGAACCGGGCCAGGTTGACCGGCAGCCACAGCACGAAGCCGAAATTCACCAGCCCCCACGCCAGCCCGCACACCACCAGGCCCCAGGTGATGCGCGCATGGCGGCCGCGCAGCAGCTGGCGCAACGTCGCCGGCGGCGGCGGCGCGTCCAGCACCGGCGCGCCCGGGTGGCGCGCGTCGTCGACTTCCACCGCGTCGGCGGCGCCGGTGCCGGCGAACTTGCGCAGCACCGCGCGCGCCTGCTCCTCGAGCCCGGCGTTGGACAGGAAGCGCGGCGACTCCGGGATGTAGCGGTTGAGGACCAGGATGGTCGCGCCGGTCGGCAGGCCGAGCAGCCACAACACGCGCCAGCTGAACATCGGTTCCAGCAGCGCCGCCGCGCCCGCCGCGGCGAGGTAGCCGGCCGAGGTGCCGACGCCGCCGAGCGCGACCAGCAACCAGCCGCGGTGCGCCGCCGGCACCGTTTCCGCCATCAGGGTGAAGGCGATCGGCAGCAGGCCGCCGGCCGAGGCGCCCATCAGGAAGCACATCGCGAGGTTCCAGCCGAACGCCGGCATCGCGCCGCAAATCGACGTGCCCATGAACATCAGGCCGGACAGCAGGATCGCGGCACGGCGGCCGAAAGCATCGGCCATCCAGCCCCACACCACCGAGCCGACGGTGGTGCCGATCAGGGCGACGAAGGCGAGCAGGCTCGCGGTCGGCTTGCTGATCGCATATTCCGCGCTCATGCCGGGCACGACGAAGCCGAGCGTGGCCGGCTTCATCACGTCGATCGCCAGCGCCACCGCCAGCGCGGTCACCAGGGTCCAGTGCGCGCGGTTGAGCGGCACGCCGTCGGCGAGGTGGAAATGCAGGTGGGTGTCGCCGCGCAGGGTGCGCCGCATCTGCGCCAGGCGCGGCATCAGCCCATAGCCGGCGAGCAGCACGCCGGCCGGGATCACCAGCATGCCGGCCAGCATCAGGCCGTCCATCGGCATGCCGACCATCTGCCAGTGCATGTGCCGGCCCATCCAGAACATCGGCATGTGCGCGAGCACGCCGGCGACCACCGCCGCGCAACCCAGCCAGAACGCGAGCGGATGGTGGAAGGACAGGCCGTTGGACTTCATGCGCGGGACACCGGGGGCGAAGCGGGTGGCGGAGCAGCCGGCATCCGCGTAGCGCGCACCAGGCCCAGGCCGTACCCGCGCAGGATACGGGGCGCGGACGGCCGGCGGGAAGCGCGCCGCGCACACGCGGACGCGGGTAAGGTGGCGCCGCAACCCACGCTGGAGTCGTCCATGCCCGTCGTCCGCACCGCGCGCGCCCGGTGAACGCGGATCCGCACGCGTTGTCGCCGCTCGCGCTGGCGCTGCTGGCCGGACTCGCCGCGGCCGCCGCCACCGCGCTGGGCACGCTGCCGGTGCTGTTCGTCTCGCGCCTGGCGCAGCGCCTGCAGGACACCCTGCTCGGCTTCGGCGCCGGGATCATGCTGGCGGCGAGTGCGTTCTCGCTGGTGCTGCCCGGCATCGCCGAGGCGCGCAGGCTCGGCGCCGGCGCGTTCGCCGCCGCGCTGCTGGTCGGCGCGTCACTGCTGGCCGGGGGCGCGCTGATCCGGCTGCTCGACCGGGTCGTGCCGCACGAGCATTTCGTCAAGGGACCGGAAGGCGGCTCGCCGCTGCGGCTCAAGCGCGCGTGGCTGTTCGTGTTCGCGATCTGCCTGCACAACCTGCCCGAGGGCCTCGCGATCGGCGTCGGCTACGCGACCGACACCGCACACGGCAACGCGCTGGCGACCGGCATCGCGCTGCAGGACATCCCGGAAGGGCTGGTGGTCGCGCTGGCCCTGCTCGCGGTCGGCTACGGCCGGGGCTGGTCGCTGCTGGTCGGCATGCTGTCCGGCCTGGTCGAGCCGCTCGGCGCGGTCGCCGGCGCCAGCGTGGTCCTTGCGCTGCCGGCGCTGCTGCCGTGCGGGCTCGGCTTCGCGGCCGGCGCGATGCTGTACGTGGTCAGCCACGAGATCATCCCCGAGTCGCACCGCCAGGGGCACGAGCACTACGCCACCGCCGGCCTGATGCTCGGCTTCGTGCTGATGATGGTGCTCGACACCGCGCTCGCCTGAGCGCGCGGAAACGAAGCAGCGAAGGAAGCGAGGGAACGCGCCCGCTTTGGCGGCGGACGAGGTCGCGGCTGCCGGCGCGCCCCTCGCCTGGGGGAGCGCGGCGCTGGATGCGCCGCGCCGACGACCGGATCAGTGGCGCCTGCGGGCTTCGCCCTTGCCGGCATCGCTGCGCGGCAGCGGCGCGGACAAGCCCATGCCGAGTTCGGCACCGGTGGTCGGGTTGCCGTCGGGATTGGAACGCGTGCGTTGCGCCATCGCCTCCACGGCCTGCTGCTGGGCCGCGTCCAGGCGCACCGCGCCGAGACCGTCGCCGCCATCCATGGCAAGGAAGCGTTCGCGGTCGTCGACGACCTTGAAGTTCTCGTCGCTGTTCCACGGCCCGCGCACGTCGCCGTCGCCCTGCGAGGTGTCCACGTACACATCGGCGAATTGCGGCATGCCCGGCAGCTTGCCCGGCGGGAAGTTGGGCTCGATCGCGTACAGCGCCTTCTCGAAGGACTTCTGGTGCGAGATCTCGCGCGTCATCAGGAAGCCGAGCGCGTCCTTCACCCCGGGATCGGCGGTGACGTTGATCAGCCGCTCGTAGACGATCTTGGCGCGCGCCTCGGCGGCGATGTTGGAGCGCAGGTCGGCGGTCGGTTCGCCGATCGAGTCGATGTAGCCGGCGGTCCACAGCTGGCCGCCCGAGTTGGTCAGCGCCGGCCCGCCGCCGTACAGCACCTGGGTGACGTGCGAGTCGTTGCCCGCGCCCTGCAGCTTGCGGAACAGCTCGGCCTCGCTGTCCACCGCTTCCGCGAGCTCGCCCTTGGCGCCCTTGTTGAGCATCGCCACGATCGTGCCGATCACTTCCAGGTGGCTGAGTTCCTCGGTCGCGATGTCGAGCAGCATGTCGCGCCGACCGGGATCGTCCTCGGCGAGCGCCTGGGTGAAGTAGCGCATCGCGGCGGCGAGCTCGCCCTGCGGTCCGCCGAACTGCTCCAGCATCAGGTTGGCGAGCGCTGGATTGCTTTCGTGGACGTGGATCGAATACTGCAGACGCTTGTTGTGGGCGAACATCGCGGTGGCTCCCTGGGTGCCGGCGGCGGAAACCCGACCTTCCGCAGCGCGAGGTGCAAGCGCCGCGAACTTCGCCGGGTCATCAACCTGCATGCGCGCACGACGCGCGATCGCCGCAGGCGGCTGGCTGGCGTGCGGGCAGCCGCCTGCCTGCTTTGACGACGGCCAGACCCGGGACGGGGTAGCCTCGTGGCTTTCCCGCCGGAGTCCGCGCCATGCGCCGCCTCGTCCTGATCGCCTCGCTGTCCCCGCTGCTGGCCGCGCCCGCCTGGGCGGCTCAGGACACCCACGACATGGCCGGCCAGGGCCTGTTCGAACGCGCCGACGCCGACCACGACGGTCGCCTGTCCAAGGCCGAGCACGCCGCCGCCGCGCAGCTGATGTTCGACCAGCTCGACGCCGACCACGACGGCGAGGCGAGCGCGGCGGAAATGGAAGCGCACCACGACGCGATGCACGCGCGGCACATGGAGCGCGAGCGCCACGCCGAGGCCGGCAAGGACCTCGGCGGCGAACGCAAGCCGGTCGATGCCGGCGACATGCTCGGCCGCTGGGACGGCAACGGCGACGGCCAGCTGTCGGCCAGCGAACACGCCGCCGCGGCCGACGCGATGTTCGACCGCATGGACGCCGACCACGACGGCTTCCTCGGCCGCGCCGAGTTCGACCTCGGCCACGCGCCGATGCACGAAGGCATGCACGGACCGGACGGACACGCCATGCGCGGCCATGACAGCGGGCACGACACGATGCAGCACGCGCGACCGCCGGCGGACGACGACACCGGCGACGACCGCTGATCCCTTCACACCGGCCTGGCTAGGATGGCCCCATGAGCCCGACGACCGACAAGCGCTCGCATCCGCGCAAGCGCGTTCTCACTGCGGCGATGGTCGCGCCCAATGGCCACCAGCACGAAGCGCAGGTGCTCGATCTCTCGCTCGGCGGCGCGCGCCTGCGCCTGCCCGACGACTGGATCCCGCGCGACGGCGCCGCGCTGCGCATCTCCTTCCTGCAGGACACCGACGAGGCGGTCACCCTCGTCGGGCACGTGACCCGGGTCGCGGTGGACCACATGGGCGTGGAATTCGATCCGGCGCAGGAAGCGCAGGTGCGCGACCTGTTCGACGCGATCGGCGCCGGCCGCTGACGCCGCCGGCCGCGCCGGCGGCGCGCCACGGTTCCTCGCTATTTCACCGGCACCATCAGGTGTCGGTACGGCGTGCCCG
>DASRZN010000268.1:0-38552 GCA_035686325.1 Lysobacteraceae bacterium | reverse complement strand
CACCACGCGCTTGTAACCCACCAGGATTTTCACAGGGAAGCTTCCTCGCCCGCCGCGCGGCCGGCAGCGGGACTCGATCCGTTAAACTTGCAATTCTAGCGCCCCGCGAGAGGGGATTGCGTCACACGGGGACGCGCTGCGGGGGCAAGGTGGGACTGGACTGGCAGGGATGGCTGACGCTCGGCGTCGTACTGGCGACGCTCGGGTTCCTGCTGTGGGAGCGCTTCACCCCCGACAAGGTGCTCGCGGCCGCGGCCGCGGTGCTGGCGGCCAGCGGGGTGCTGGCGCCCGCCGAGGCGCTGTCCGGATTCTGGAATCCCGGCGTGCTCACCGTCGCCGTGCTGTTCGTCCTCGTGGCGGCGCTGAAGTCCACCGGCGCGATCCGATGGATCGGCGACTGGGTGCTGGGCCGGCCACGAGGCGAATGGCGGGCACAGGCGCGACTGGTCGGGATCGCCTCGCCCCTGTCGGCCTTCATCAACAACACGCCGATCGTGGCGATGATGACCTCCGCGATCGAGCACTGGAGCCGGCGCAGCGGCATCGCGCCCTCCAAGCTGCTGCTGCCGATGAACCACGCCACCATCCTCGGCGGCATGTGCACCCTGCTCGGGACCAGCACCAACCTGATCGTTGCCGGCCTGGTGCTGCGGCATGGCGGGATGCGCCCGCTCGCGATGTTCGATCCACTCGGCGTGGGCGCGGCGGCGGCGCTGGCCGGGGGCCTCTACCTGGTCGTGGCGGGGCGCTGGCTGCTGCCGGAGCGGCGCTCGGCGCTGGACCAGGCCGGCGATACCCGCCAATACGTCGTCGAGATGCTGGTCGAGGCCGACGGCGCGGTCGCCGGCAAGAGCATCGGCGCCGCGCGGCTGCGGCACCTGGCCGGATCGTTCCTGATCGAACTGGTGCGCGACGGCGTGGTGCGCACCGTGGTCGCCCCGACCGAGGTGTTGCGCGCGGGCGACCGGCTGGTGTTCGTCGGCGCCGGCGACGCGGTCCGCGAGTTGCGCCGCGTTCCCGGCCTGCGCCATGCCAGCGACCAGTTGTTCGAGATCGACAGCGCCGGCGGCCAGCGCACGCTGGTCGAGGTGGTGCTGTCGCAGTACTCCCCGGCGGTCGGCCGCAACCTCGTCCAGTCCGGTTTCCGCGGTCGTTACAACGCCGTAGTGATCGCGGTGGCCCGGCGCGGCGAACGCCTGCACCGCAAGCCGGGCGACGTGCTGCTGCAGGCCGGCGACACCCTGTTGCTGGAAACGGACGCCGGGTTCGCCCGGCGGCACGTCGCCGCCTCCGACTTCCTGGTCGTCAACGAGATCGACGGGCGGGCGCAGGTGGACCGCCCGCGCGCGATCCTGGCGCTGCTGGTGGTGGGGGCGATGATCCTGGCCAACACGGTGTTCGGCGTCGACATCCTGGCGTCGGCGGTCGCCGCCGGTGCGGTCGTGCTGGTGACGCGTTGCGTCGACCTGGCGGAGTTGCGGCGCAGCGTCGACCTGCGCCTGATCGTGGTGATCGCCTGCTCGTTCGCGCTGGGCGCGGCGCTGGAGCGCAGCGGCGTCGCCGCGCTGGCGGCGGCGCACCTCGCGGCGCTCGCGGACGCCCGCCCGTACGCGGCCCTGGCGCTGGTCTACGTCGCGACCGTGGTCTTCACGGAGTTGATCACCAACAACGCGGCGGCCGTGCTGATGTTCCCGATCGCGCTGGCGACCGCCGGGCAGCTGGACGTGCAACCGATGCCCTTCGTCATCGCCACGATGATGGGCGCCTCCGCGGGCTTCGTCACCCCGATCGGCTACCAGACCAACCTGATGGTCTACGGCCCGGGCGGCTACCGCTTCCGGGACTACGTGCGGTTCGGCCTTCCGCTGTCGGTCGTGGTGGGGGCGGCGGTCCTGGCCGCGATCCCGGTGTTCTGGCCATTCCAGCCCCTAGAATAGCGTCGTCCGCCCGCAAGGATTTCGCAGTGACGCCAGCCCCGAAGACGCTGTCCCACCTCGACCGCCTGGAGGCCGAAAGCATCCACATCCTGCGCGAGGTGGCAGCCGAATTCCGCAACCCCGTCATGCTCTATTCCGTGGGCAAGGACAGTTCGGTACTGCTCCACCTGCTGGTCAAGGCGTTCCATCCCGCGCGTCCGCCGATCCCGCTGCTGCACGTGGACACCACGTGGAAGTTCCGCGAGATGATCGCCTTCCGCGACCGCCGCGCCGCCGAGACCGGCGTGGAACTGCGCACCTGGACCAATCCCGAGGGACTGGCGCAGGGCGTGGGCCCGATCACCCACGGCGCGGCCGTGCACACCGACATCATGAAGACCCAGGCGCTGAAGCAGGCGCTGGACCACTGGGGCTTCGACGCCGCCATCGGCGGCGCCCGACGCGACGAGGAGAAGTCGCGCGCCAAGGAACGCATCTTCTCCTTCCGCAACGCCCGGCACCGCTGGGACCCGAAGAACCAGCGCCCGGAATTGTGGAACCTGTACAACACCCGCATCCACAAGGGCGAGTCGGTGCGCGTGTTCCCGATCTCCAACTGGACCGAGCTCGACGTCTGGCTGTACATCTTCCGCGAGGGAATCCCGGTGCCGTCGCTGTATTTCGCCGCGGAACGCCCGGTCGTCGAACGCGACGGCGCGCTGATCATGGTCGACGACGATCGCCTGCCGCTGGGGGCGGGCGAGGTGCCGGCGATGCGCCGGGTGCGCTTCCGCACCCTCGGCTGCTATCCGCTCACCGGCGCGATCGAATCGGAGGCCGATACCCTCGAGAAGATCATCGCGGAGATGCTGGTGGCCACCACTTCCGAGCGCCAGGGGCGCGTCATCGACCACGACCCGTCCGCCTCCATGGAGAAGAAGAAGCAGGAGGGCTACTTCTGATGGACGCCTCCCGCGACAACGCCGCGGCCGCCGTCGCCGCCTACCTGCAGCAGCACGAGTCCAAGGACCTGTTGCGGTTCATCACCTGCGGCAGCGTCGACGACGGCAAGAGCACCCTCATCGGGCGCCTGCTGCACGATTCGAGGATGCTGCTGGACGACCAGCTCGCCGCGCTCGAGTCCGACAGCCGGCGGCACGGCACCCAGAACGGGGACATCGATTACGCCCTCCTGGTGGACGGCCTCGCCGCGGAGCGCGAGCAGGGCATCACGATCGACGTCGCCTACCGTTTCTTCAGCACCGACCGCCGCAAGTTCATCGTGGCCGACTGCCCGGGCCACGAGCAGTACACCCGCAACATGGCTACCGGTGCTTCCACGGCCGACCTCGCCGTGGTGCTGGTGGATGCGCGCAAGGGCCTGCTGCCCCAGACACGGCGGCACAGCTACATCGTGTCGCTGCTCGGCATCCGCCACGTGGTGCTGGCGGTCAACAAGATGGACCTGGTGGACTACGACCAGGCGCGGTTCGAGGCCATCGCCGCCGCCTACCGCGAACTCGCGACGCGGCTGGGGATCGACAACGTCGCCTGCATCCCGCTTTCCGCGCTGCGGGGCGACAACATGCTGGAGCGCTCGCCCAGCACGCCGTGGTACGCGGGCCCCGCCCTGCTGCAGCACCTGGAGTCGGTGCGGGTGGAGCGCGGGACGCGCGACGGGGCCCTGCGCCTGCCCGTGCAGTGGGTCTGCCGGCCCGACCAGGGCTTCCGCGGCTTCGCCGGCACCGTGGTCGCCGGCGAGGCGGCGCCGGGCATGGAAGTGGCGATCCTGCCGTCGGGGCGCCGCACCCGCATCGACCGCGTCCTGCATGCCGGCGGCCAAGAGGCGCCGGCGCGCGCCGGGCAGGCCGCTACCGTGACCCTGGCCGACGAGGTGGACGTCAGCCGCGGCGACGTGATCGCCGCCGCCGGCGACCCGCCCGAAGTCGCCGACCAGTTCGCCGCGCACCTGCTGTGGCTGGGCGAGCAGCCGCTGCTGCCAGGGCGCCCGTACTGGCTCAAGCTCGGCACCCGCACCGTCGGCGCCCAGGTCACCGAAATCAAGCACAAGGTCGACGTCAACACGCAGGAGCCGCTCGCCGCCAAGCTCCTGGATCTCAACGAAGTCGGCTACTGCAACCTGTACCTGGACCAGCCGGTCCCGTTCGAGCCCTACGCCGACAACCGCGAACTCGGCGCCTTCATCCTGATCGACCGGCAGACCAACGCCACCGTCGGCGCCGGTACCCTCGACTTCGCCCTGCGGCGCGCGGCCAACATCCATTGGCAGCACCTGGAGGTGGACAAGACGGCCCGCGCACGCATCAAGGCGCAGGCGCCGCGCTGCGTCTGGTTCACCGGCCTGTCCGGCTCCGGCAAGTCCACGATCGCGAACCTGGTCGAGAAGCAGTTGCTGTCGATGGGCCTGCACACCTACCTGCTCGACGGCGACAACATCCGTCATGGCCTCAACAAGGACCTCGGCTTCACCGCGCAGGACCGCGTGGAGAACATCCGCCGTGTCGCCGAAGTCGCCAGGCTGATGGTGGACGCCGGCCTGATCGTGCTGGTCAGCTTCATCTCCCCGTTCGCGGCCGAGCGCCGGATGGCGCGCGCGCTGTTCGAGCCGGGCGAGTTCCTCGAGGTGTTCGTCGACACGCCGCTGGAGGTCGCGGAGCGGCGCGACGTCAAGGGCCTGTACGCCAAGGCGCGCGCGGGCGAGATTCGCAACTTCACCGGCATCGACTCGGCGTACGAACCCCCCGAATCGGCCGAGCTCGTCCTCGACACCGTGCGCGCCTCCGCCGAGGCGCTCGCGCAACAGGTCGTCGAGCGGCTGCGCTAGGCGCGGCCGCCCATTCCTTGGAGGTTTCCATGAAGCACATGCTGTGGGCGCTCGCCCTCGCCGGCCTGGTAGCCGGCTGTTCCGCGCAGGACCAACCCGACCAGGCCGCGGCGCCCGCCGCCGGCCAGCCCGTGCCGCAGGCATTGCCGCAGGGTTTCGTCCTGCGCTTCGCCCACGATTTCCGCGGCGAAACCCTGGTCGCGGTGACGCCGCGCGAACAGCGCCGCCGGGTCACCGTCGAGTACCTTGAGGGCGAACCCGCGGACATCGTCGCGAGCCTCGCCGACAGCGCGGTCCGCGCCGGCTTCAAGTCCGGCCGCTGGCAGCAGGCGAAGGACGGCGGGATTTCCTTCTTTGCCCACAAGGGCGGCTATGGCCAGCTGCGGGCCGAAATCACTCCGGGCGGGCGGCTGTCCCATCCGGCCGCCAGGGGCGTGGTGGTCCTGGGCTGGCCGGTGCGCTCCCGGCCCTCGGCGCCCGCCGCCGGGAACGGGCAGCGCTGAGCGTCAGGGGGCGGCGCTTGCGCGCCTGAGCAGCACGCAGAACTCGTTGCCCCCGGGATCCACGTCCTGCAGAAGCTCTACCTCCCAGGCGATGTAGCCGGAGCGATGGAGTTCGTCGAAGATGCGGACGAAGGAATCCGAGGTGTAGAACGTGCAATGCACGTCGGTATAGCCCTGCGCCGCCTGCGCCCGGGACTGCTCCAGCAGTTCGCGCAACCGGCGCGGCGCCGGCAAAGGCGGCACCGGCGGATCCGCCCCCTGCCAGAGGGCGGCAGCGTCCACCCTCGTGTGCAGCCAGCGCATCCGGGCGATGTCGTAGGGGTCCGGAGCGGCCTTCCCCTGCTCGTGGGCGGCCACCAGTTCGATGGCGTCCGAGGGTCGCTTCAGGTAGTCGAAGGTGTAGCGCTGGTCCGGGACCGCGAGGAAGATCGCCGCCGATGCGCTGCAGAAGCGCTCGACGTCGCGCAGCCAGCCGATCGGATCGGGCAGGTGCTCGACCACGTGGTTGGCCACCAGCAGGTCGACTTCCTCGCGGATGAAGGGCGACAGGCGCGGCCCCTTGATGACGTAGTCCACCTCGACGATCCGCGCGGGGTCGCGGCGCGGATTCGCCGCGTGCATTTCGCGCAGCTCGGCCGCCGAGAAGTAGTCGGCGTAGCGGACGTCGAAACCGTCGCGCGCGCGCACCGTCGGATTGTCGAAGGCGCCCACTTCCAGCGCGATGCGCGGTCGCGCCAGCCCCGCGGACGAGAGGATCTGGCGCCGACGGTAGGACAGCCGGGAGTCGCCCTGGTCCTTTCCCAGTTGCAGCGATACCGGTCCGGTCACGCTATCTCCCCGTGGAGCGCCCGGCGCGGGGCGGGAATGCCGGCTCGAATCCCGCCCCTTCCAGGCTGAGGTTCGGATTGTAGGCCGGGTCGTCCTCCAGGATCCGCCCCCAGCGCTCCTCCATCAGCCGCACTTCACCGAGGAAGCGCGCGCGCTTTTCCGCGTCGGCGTCGCTGCCGCGCGACGCGGACTCGTGGTGGTACAGCTTCGCGAACGGCGTCCACACGTTGCGGTAGCCGGCCTGGCGGAGCCGCAGGCAGAAGTCGATGTCGTTGAAGGCCACCTGCAGGCGCTCGTCCAGGCCGCCCACCTGCTCGAAGGCGCCGCGCCGCACGACCAGGCAGGCGCCGGTCACCGCCGAGAGGTTCTGGGTGGACCACGCGCGCGCGCAGTAGCCGGGGTCCCCCGCCGCGCGGCCCACGAAGGCGTGGTTGGCGACGCCGCCCAGGCCGAGGATGACGCCGGCGTGCTGGATGGTGTCGTCGGGGTAGTACAGCATCGCGCCCACGGCGCCGACCCCCGGGCGCAGCGCGTGGGCGACCATCTCCTCCAGCCAGCCTGCCTCGATCGCTTCCACGTCGTTGTTGAGCAGGCACAGCACCGCCCCGTCGCACTGCGCCGCCGCCCAGTTGTTGAGCGCGGAATAGTTGAAGGGCGCATCGTAGGACAGGACCCGCGCCCTGCCTTCCGCGCGCAGGGACGCGAGGTAGGCGAGCGCGTCCGGCTCGCTCGAGCGGTTGTCCACCACGACCAGTTCGAAGTCCGGGTAGCGGGTGAGCCGGGTGACGCTGTCGACGCAGGCGCGCAGGAGGTCGGCGCGGTCGCGCGTGGGCACGATGATGCTCACCCGGGGCGCGGGATCGGGCAGCGACCAGCGCACGCGGTAGTGGCCGTGCGGCAATTCCTCGACGCGGGCGGCGGGATCGATGGCACGCACGTGTTCGGCGACCGCGCGCGCCCCGGCCGCCGACGCGTAATCCTTCTCTCCACGCGCCAGCGCGGTCGAACCTTCGACGGCGCGCCAGTGGTACAGCACCCGGCCGACGTGGTGGACCTCGTCGTCGGCCAGGCGCGCGGCGCAACGCAGGAACAGATCGTGGTCCTGGCTGCCTTCGAAACCCGTGCGGAACCCGCCCACCGCGCGCACGAGGTCGGCCCGGATCACGGTGAAGTGGCAGAGGTAGTTCTGCGACAGCAGCAGGTCCGGGTTCCAGTCGGGCTTGAAGTTGGGCTGGAACCGCCGCCCCTCCGCGTCGATCTTGTCCTCGTCCGAATACAGCAGGCGCGCGCGCGGTTGGCCGGCGATCGCCTGCGCCATTTCCAGCAGCGCATGCGGACGCAGTTCGTCGTCGTGGTCGAGCAGGCCGACGAACTCGCCGCGCGCCAGCGCAAGCGCGGTGTTCGAGGCCTCGGAGATGTGCCCGTTGGTTTCCCTGAAGGCCACGCGGATGCGCGGGTCGCGCGCCTGGTACTCGCGCAGCACCCTGCGCACGTGCGGCGACGGCGAGGCGTCGTCGGCGATGCACAGCTCCCAGTTCGGGTACGCCTGCGACACGACGCTGTCCAGGCAGCGCCGCAGCCAGCGCTCCGGTGTCTCGTACACCGGCAGGACCAGGGAAATGAGCGGCTTCACCGCAAGCGCACCGGCGCGCTGCGCGAGCAGCGGCAGGTCGCGCGCATCCACGGTGTCGTAGCGGCGGACCCATTCGGCGTAGTCGTCGCGCGCCTCGGCCAGCGATCCCCGCCTCGCCAGCGCATCCACTGCCGCGGCGAGACCCGTGCGGAACAGGTCGCGCAGGAAGTCGACGGCCGCCAGCCGATGCCCGGCCCGCCATGCGTCCGCCAGCATCCGCGCCAGCGCCCGCGCGCGCCCGAGGCGCTGCAGCCGGACGTCGCCCTGGTCGAAACGCATGGCGCGCACGCTCGGGTCGAAGCGCAGACCGCGCACCGGGGCACGCAGGAGGACCAGCGCGTCGATCCGTCCGTTTTCGTCCGGCTCCGGCAGCGGGATCCGCTCGTCCGCGACATGCCCGCGCCCGTAGTCGGGGTACAGGCAAGGCGCCACCAGGCGTCCCTCGCGCAGCACGGTGGTGGTTCTGAACCGACACCAGCCCGGCGCGGGCAGCCCGCCGAGGTCGACCTGGAACGAGGGATCGTCGTCGGTCGCGATCCAGCCGGCATCGTCTCCCGCGCTGGCCGGCTCGACGCGGCGGCCGGGATGCAGGGGGCGTGCCAGCTGGGCCCACGGCATCCACGCCAGGGGGTGCACGAATGCCGCGGGCCGGGCGGACGCCGCACCCGCCAGGCCCTGCTGGTAACGGGCGAGCAGCAGGTCTCCCGCCGCGCGCGCGCCGAGGCCCAGCGCGGTCGCGGCCAGCGACGGCAGCAGCCGCCAGCGGCCCGCGTCCGACGCCAGCATGCGCGCGAACGCCCCTGCGCGTCCGATGCGCCGGACCGACAGCGCCTCGATGCCTGCATCGCCGCCGACGGCGTCCTCCAGCCAGACGCGCGCGGCCCGCGGCAACATCAGCACGATCGCCACCGCACGACGCCCCGGACGCACGCGCACCGGGATCCCGTCGGCGCTGGTCGGCGGGTCGGTGCGCACCCGCAGCGCGGCGGCCGCCAGCGGTCCGGACCGCCGCCCGGCGACGACGTGCCAACCGGCTGGAGAGGGAGGATGCTGCGGCCCGGACATCACGCTAGCGGCCAGGCGCGGCGCCCGGGTCGGCCTTAGCGGGCGCGGCGGGCCGCGGCGCTGGCGCGCCGACCTTGCGGGCGTAGATTTCGATGACCGGGCCGCTGCCGCTGTCGAAGTATCGGACCAGGCGCGCGTTGACGAGCCGAGCGAACTCCCCGCTCGCGCCCTTCCCCTGCCCCAGCCCCTTCGGCAGCCAGCCCTGGTACGCCTTGGGCGTGGTCACGATGAGGCTGTCCTGCGGCCGCTGGCGATCCTTGCGGATCTGCGTGAGGCTGAGGACGCGGGCGGGCGCGAACAAGGCTGCGGACAACTCCAGCAGCGGCGTGCGCCCGGGGCGCAGGTTCACCGGCTGGCGCTCCCCCGGCCAGCCGCAGGAATACCAGCAGACCGCCGCCTCGCGTGCGCCCGTGGGCAGCTCCAGCGAGAGCCTGGACAGGTCGGTGCGGAGCACCGCCCGGTCCATGTCCCAGGCGAAGCCGACGCACGGACCGGCCGGCATCGGCGCGACCTGCGCGCACGGGATCTTCTTGGCCGGGTAGCAGCGCTGGCCGCTGCACAGCCGCGGTTGTTGCCCGTCGCCCCCCCTCAGCGCGAGCTTGAACGGCTCCACCCGGGTGATGCTGCTGAACTCCTCGAACGCGCCCGCGTACAGGTCGCGGCGGAACATCCGGTGCAGCGGCGCGAACCCTTCCCGGTAGAAGATGAACACCCGGGAAAAGTCGGCCGCCGCGTCGTAGTCGGCGAACGAGTAGGCCCGCGGCAGCAGGAAATTCTTCTCGTAGCCGTACAGCAGTTCCTTGCGGTTGGCGGCGTGCACGTACAGCCAGCGGCGCGCCGCCTCCGCATTGGACAGTTGCGCCGGCGCGCGATGGCTCCTGGCGAGTTGCGGCGCGCGCCAGGTGGCCACCGCCAGCACGCCGAGCACGATCACGGCGGCGGCGACCCGCCCCGCAATGGTCGCGCGCCCGCCGAGGCGCCACACCAGCGCCGCGCATCCGACCCACGCCGTGCCGCGCAGCGCGTCCGCGAAGGGGATGAGCCAGTAGTCGCGGGGGAACTGCGACAGCGCGAACGGCGCGATGCCGATCAGCGCCGCGGCGAGCACCGGCAAGGCCACGCGCGGCCTGAACAACCCGAGCGCCGCCAGCAGCACGCAGGCGGGTGCCAGTGGTTCGAGCGCCAGGACCAAGCGCCACAGCCGCGCGAGCCGCTCCGTCATCGGCAGGGGCGCGTGCGCGAAGTGCGACCCCGACAGGTGCACGCCGACCGCCTTGACGATGCCCGAGTAGTCGAACTTCGGCTGGAACGCGAAGGTGGCGACGGCCGCCACCAGCAGCGCGAGCGCCGCCATGCGGATACGGGCGCCCAGGTCGAACCGGTTGTTCTCGTCGGGCAGCAGCAGGAACCCGATCAGCGCCAGGTACGCCGCCGCGGAGTACTTGCAGGCGATCGCCGCCCCCAGCGCGGTGCCCAGCAGGAGCGGCGTCCAGCGGCCGCGCTCGCGGACAAGAAGCAGCACCGCCAGCGCCACGAACAGCGACACCAGGGTGTCCGAGCGGACGTAGTTGGCATAGAGCCAACTGTCCGGCGACACCAGGAAGTAGCCGAAGCAGGCGATGCCGAGCAGCCTCATCCCGGCCACGCGCCAGGCGATGCCCGCCCAGGCCATCGCGGTGAGCACGTCGGCATACGCATACACGAGGCGCACGACCCGGTATGCCGTTTCGCCGTCGAACAGCCATTGCAGCCCGCCGGCGTAGCTGCCGACGACCCCCATCGCCTGCAGCGCGAGCGCGACCAGGGCGAGCACGGCGGCCGGCAGGTACATCGCCAGGTGACCGTAGCCCGGGCTCCATTCGGGTTGCCAGTCGCCGGTGGCGATGGTCAGGGCGTTGAGCACGATCTCCGACTCGTCGACCTTGGCGCCGCCGAACTGGAAGAAGCTGCTGCACAGGAACAGGGCGACGGCCAGCGCGCCCAGGCCGCCGGCGATCCAGCGCCACGCGGGCCTTGCGGACGCCGGCGCGCCCGACGCCACGGGAACTGCCGACGCCACTCAGCGCACCGCCCGGGTTTCGTGCAGCGCCTCGCGCGCCGCGTCCAGCACCCGCGGCAGGTGTTCGGCCAGTCCATTCCACAGGGGCAGGCGCACGAGCCGGTCGCTGGTCTCGTCGGTGACGGCGAGCGCGCCGGATGCGCGCCCGTAACGCTGCCCGGCCGGCGAGGAGTGCAGCGGGATGTAGTGGAACACCGCGCCGACGCCGCGCTGCTTCAGCGCGTCGATGAACGCCATCTTGCGTTGCAGGTCGGGCAGCAGCAGGTAGTACATGTGCGCGTTGTGGACGCAGTGCGCCGGGACGACCGGCCTGCGCACCAGGCCCGCTTCCTCGAACTCCGCGGCCCACGCATGGTAGGCCTCCCACAGCCGCATGCGCTCGCGCGTGATTTCCTCCCCCTGCTCCAGCTGGGCGGCGAGGAAGGCGGCGATGATTTCGCCGGGCAGGTACGACGAGCCAACGTCCACCCAGGTGTACTTGTCGACCTGGCCGCGATAGAACTTGCTGCGGTTGGTGCCTTTCTCGCGGATGATCTCGGCGCGTTCCACCAGCGCCGGGTCGTTGACCAGCAGCGCGCCGCCTTCCCCGGAAATGATGTTCTTGGTCTCGTGGAAGCTGAGCGCTCCGAGCGCGCCGATGCTGCCCAGGGCGCGCCCGCGGTAGGTGGCGTAGAGCCCCTGCGCCGCGTCCTCCACCACCGCGATGCCGCGCCGGCGCGCGATCTCGAGGATGGCGTCCATCTCGCAGGCGACGCCCGCGTAGTGGACCACGAAGATGGCGCGGGTCCGCTCGGTGATCGCGGCCTCGACCAGTGCCTCGTCGAGGTTGAGTGTGTCGCGCCGGATGTCCACGAACACCGGGACCGCGCCGCGCAGAACCACCGCGTTGGCGGTGGACACGAAGGTGAAGGACGGCAGGATGACCTCGTCGCCCGGCCGCAGGTCGAGCAGCAGCGCGGCCATTTCCAGCGCCGCGGTGCACGAATGGGTGAGCAGCGCCTTGCTGCAGCCGGTCAGGGCCTCGATGTGACGGTGGCAGCGCTTGGTGAAGGCGCCGTCCCCGGAGAGGTGGCCGTTGGCGTGCGCCTGGCTGATCAGCCACAACTCGCGGCCGGTCATGTACGGCTTGTTGAAGGGAACGTACCCGCTCGTCATTGCCACCCCAGCCCGTAAATCAGGATTCCACAGAAGATCAGCGCCATCGCGGCCACGCGGCGCGGGCCCAGGCGTTCGCCGAACAGGCGCCAGCCCGCCAGGGCGACGAGGATATAGGTGAGCGCGGTGGCGATGTAGACCAGGCCGACCCCGTAGGCCTTGACGGCCACGTAGGTCAGCACCGGCGCCATCGCGAACAGCACGATGGTCAGCGCCAGCAGCGCACGGCCGCGGCCCAGGCTGTAGGCCTTGTAGGCCACCTGCGCCGCGGCGGTCGTGGCCAGGGCGCCGGCCAGCGCGAGGATCGGGAGGTTCATGCCAGCCGCCGGTAGCGCACGACGCGCGCGGGGCAACCGGCCACGATCGCGAAATCCGGGACGTCGCGGTTCACCACCGAGCCGGCCGCGACCACCGCGCCGCGACCGATCCGCACGCCTTGCAGCACCAGCACCCCGGCGCCCACCCAGGAGCCGTCGCCGACGACGATGTCGCCTCCGGTTTCGCGGAACCCGGGATCGTCCACGTCGTGGCCGGCGGCGAGGAATCGCGCATGCGGACCCACCCGTACGTCGTCGCCGAACACGACCTTGTGGCCGGTGCGGTAGCTCGGATAGATCTCCACGCCGCGGTTGAGGCTCACGCGGCTGCCGATCTCGACCAGTCGCGGGAACTTGATGTAGACGCCGGCGTCGTAATACACGCCCGCGCCCTGCCTGCGCAGGACCAGCCGGTAGCCGAGGCCGCGCAGCGGTTCGGGCAACAGCCGCAGCAGCAGGTAGTACGCGTTGAGGACGTAGAGGTAGGCGTGGTTGGCCAGCAGCTTGCGGTGCCAGGCGTGGTCGACCTTCATCGTCATGCGTCCCGATCCGAGAGCAGGAGCCCGACGCCGGCCAGCACGAGTGCCGCGCCGGCGAGTTGCGCCGGGCCGACGCGCTCGTCGAACCACCATGCCATGGCCAAGATCCCGGGAAAGAACAGCGCCGACGCGGGATACGCGAGGCTGATCGGGAAGCGCCGGTGCAACGCACCCCAGAGGACGAAGCGCGCCACGTTCAACCCAAGCACGCCCGCCATCAGCACGGCCAGCAGCGGCACGTGGCGCGGCGCGTAGGGCGGCGCCAGCTTCAGCAACAGCGCGCTGGCGAGCTGCATGCACACGTTCAGCAGGGTCAGGCCCGCCAGCGTGGCGCGTCCGCCGGGGAGCGCTGCGCGCGTCATCGCGGATCCGCCTGCCCGGCGGCGGGCGGGAACAGGAAAAACCGCCCGTGGTCGCCGCCTCCGCCGCCGCGCAGGGCGGACGCCAGCCGCTCGAGCTCGTAGCGCCTGGCGTCGCCATCCACGGGATGGTCGGCCAGGTAGGCGGCGCGCACCCCCCGGGTGTCCTCCCGGAAGTCCGCGATGTCCGCCTCGCGCGGCGCGTCCTGCACGGGATATCCGAGGCGGGCGAGCTCCAGGTGGGTGCAGGCCGCGATGAAACGCTGCTCCGGTTCGCCCAGCAAGCGCTCCCAGCCGCGCGCGGCAGTCCTGTCCACGCCGGGCTTGCTGCCGAAGGAGGAGTTGCCGGACCACGGTCGTCCCCAGTGGTCGCGGAACGGTCCCTGCGCGATGTTCTCCGGGAAGGGCGCCACGCCGAGCCAGGACGCCAGGCCGGCCAGCGTTTCGTCCGGCGACTCCACCAGGTCCTCGTAGCGCAGGGCGAAGACCCCGGGGTCGTCCTTGAAGCGCAACCAGTAGGCCGCACTCTTGCGCCACGCGCGGATCAGCATCATCAATGGGTAACGATCGCCGACCATCGCCCGGTAGGCGCCGTTGTTGGCGGAGGCGATCGCGCCGCGCGGATCCCGCACCACCAGCACGCAGCGGATGCCCGCCGCGCGCAGGGCCGGGACGTATTCCTCGCACAGGACTTCCTTGGACCCGGCGAGCGCGGCCCGGCCATCCGCAAGCCGCGCTGCCAGCACCGCGTGCCACGACCGCCACAGGTCGAAGAAGGTGCCGGCGGTGGCCGGCAGCTCCGCGAATCCCGGCAGCCCGCCGCCCTTGCCCGTGGTCGCCCGCGTGGCGAGTTCCGCCGCCTGCGCGGCGTCGAAGCGGTGCTCGGCGAGCCAGGCGAGGAAGCGATCCTGCTCGGGGCGGCGCGCCGGGTCGCCGTCATCCAGCGGCAGCGGCCGGGCGATCGCGTTCCGCTCGAGGAACAGGCGCTTGACGTCCACGTAGAACTGGTGGAACGGCTGATAGGCTACCAGCATGTCCGGGTGGTTGGTCATCAGCGTCTGCGCGAGGGTCGTGCCCGAGCGCAGCATGCCGGTGACGAAGACCTCCCCGCCGGTCACGGACGCTCCTCGAACACCGGGAACGGCGAGGTCCTAGCGCCCTCCTCGACCAGCCTGCCGATGTATTCGCCGAGGATGCCGATGCACAACATGACGTTGCCGGACAGGAACGACACCAGCACCGCGATCGACGGCCAGCCGGTGACCCGCGAGCCGTTCACCAGCACGTCGATCGCCACGTAGGCGGCGAAGCCGAGGCTGACGACGCTGACCAGCAGCCCCCACACCGCCATGATCCGCAACGGCATGCTGGAATGGTTGACCAGCAGGTACGAGGCCAGGCGCAGCAGCTTCGACAGCGTGTAGGTGCTGCGGCCGTACTCGCGCGCGTGGTGCGCGACCGGCACGTTGGCGATCCGGTCGGCCGGGACCGAATGGAACATCAGCGCCGGCAGGTACACGTGCGCGCCGGTGAAGGCCCCCATCCGCGCGGCGGCGCGGCGGGTCATGCAGCGGTAGCTCGACAGCGCGATGTGCCTGGGCTTGCCCAGGATCCGCTCGATCAGCCGTTGCAGCATGCGGCTCGACAGGTTTCGGTACCAGCCGTGCTGCTTCGCGCCCTCGATGCGGCCGATGACCAGGTCGAACCCCTCGTCGACCTTGGCCACGAACTTGGCCATTTCCTCGGGGGGATTCTGCAGGTCGTCGTCGAGGGTGAAGACGAGATCGCCTCGCGCGCGGACCAGGCCGCACAGGGTGGCGTGGTGCTGGCCGGTGTTGCGGGCGAACCGCACCAGCCGGACCCGTGGATCGCGCTCGTGCAGCGCGCACATGACCTCGTAGGTTCCGTCGCCGCTGGCATCGTCGACGAGGATGATTTCCCACTGGTCGGCCAGCGCGTCCAGCACGGCCGAGAGTCGCCCGTACAGGGACTCCAGGCCGTGGCCGCTGCGGTAGACCGGCACGACGACGCTGATCGAACGGCTCATGGCGCGGATCGTCCCATGGCGGCGCTCTTGAGGTAACCGGGGGCGCGCGTGCCCGTGCAGGCCAGCAGGTCGAGCACGCTGACGTAGTGATCGAAGGGCGGATAGGGCTGGGGGTACGGCTCGTATCCGCCGTAGTCCGCCCATTCCACGCCGATCCCCTCGCGGGCGAAGGCCTCCTCGTCGAGGTAGCTGCGCGCGGCGGGCCCGGACAGGTAACACGTCGCGCCCGCCTGGCGGCACAAGGCCAGCAGCCGCTCGTTGCGCCCGGGCGGAAGCGCGTAGTCGCGGGCGTCGGTGATGCGCGTGCCGATGCCCAGCACGCCGGCGACGGTCTTCAGGAAGTGCAGGTTCACCTCGCTCAGGCGGGGGAACTCCGCGGCGGTCGCGAAGGCTTCCGCGAGCACCGCCTCGTGCGCGGCGAAGCCCGGCTCCCTGCCGTAGGCCTGGCGGTAGGTGTTCCAGTGCTTCCTGAAACAGCGCGGATCGGCGACCTCGACCTCGTCGATGCGCTGGTCGAGGCTGCGATGGCGGACCGGCACGGTCAGCCAGACCTTGCCCTGCGCGGTCTTCAGCTGGTTGCGGTTGCGCCAGTCGTTCTTGGTGTACTGGGCGCAGTCATAGACGATGAACTCGTCGACCGCGCCGAGGATGTCGAAGTAGCCCTTCCATGGCAGATAGTTCGACTGCAGGATGGCTACCCGCTTCACGTGCGCCCCCCTTCCGCGATCCGGCGCCCGGCGACGGCGGCGATGCGACGCGCGAGCGCGCCGTCGAGCGGGGTCCGTTCGCGCCAGACGTAGTCCGCCGCGCGCGCCGCCATCGGTTCGTGCGCGGCCGGATCGCTCAACACGGCGTCCAGGGCATCGAACCACGCGGTGTCACCCTCGGGGACGCACAGGGCCAGCCCGGCATGCTCCAGTGCGGCGTACGCCGGGACCTTCGACACCACCGACAACAGACCCAGCGCGCTGTAGTCGAGGAACTTGATGTCCGACTTGCACGCGTTGAACGGGGTGGCCGCCAGTGGCGCGAGGCCGACGTCGAAAGGTCCCTGCCGCGACAGCCAGCGCACGAAGCGCGGGTAGTCGTGCTGGCCCGGGGGCGGCGCCAGCGTCTCGAGCCAGGGCCGGTCCGGCGGCTGCTTCAGCGCACCGACCACGGTCAGCCGGAAGCGCCCGGGATGCTCCGCGTGCAGGCGGTCCAGCGCGGGCAGCACGACCGCGAAATCCGAATCGTGGGTGGCGGTGCCCATGTACAGCAACCGCAGCGCGTCGGCGCCGCCGATCGGCGCGCGCCGCTTGCGGTAATCCCGCCACAGGCGCGGGTCGAGCGTGTTCGGCACGACCGCGGCGCGCTCCACGTCCGGGTAGCAGGCCCGCAGGGGCGCGGTCGAGAACCAGACCTCGGCGGCGTCGGCCATCAGCCGGCGCAGGACCGCGTCCTTGCCGCGGTAGGCCTCGGTCTCCGGATGTTCGTCGCCGAGCAGCGCGATCGCATCGTCGGTGTCCACCAGCAGTGGCATCGCGCGCTTGGCGAGGCGCGCGCGCAAGCGATCGGCCGCCGGCTGGTCGGGCACCGCGACACGCTGGACGATGCAGGCGTCGCACTCGTCGAGCGCCGGATCGTCGACCCCGGCGAGCACCCGCACGCGCACCTGCGCGTGCGCCGCATCGACCGTGAGCGGCGCGATCAGGCGGATGTAGCCGGAACTGGTCGGCCCCCGCCGGCCGGGCTGCATCAGCAAACCCACCCTTAGCGGCGGCGGTTCCGCGGCGGGCACGCCGGTGCCGGCGCCGTCGTGCACCGCGGGCAGGCCGAGGTGCAGCAGCACGTCGTTGCAGATCGCCTTCGCGCGTGCATCGAAGGTATGCAGGCGGGCGACCTCTTCCGCGGCTTCCCTGCGCTCGCGCTCTCGCTCGGCGGGCGGGATCGCGCCGAGTCCGGCCACGGCGCCAGCCAACCCGGCCGCGGAGCGCACTTCGGTGACGCCGTGGGCGAACAGCCGGCCGATCGCAGGCACGGCGTCCGACACCACGTGGCCGCCGCTGGCGACCACGTCGAAGATCCGGTTGGAGACGAACCCGAAGTCCCGCATCGAATCCCAGTGGTCGTTGAGCACCACGTCCGCGGTGCCGTAGTGGGCGGCGAGGCCGGTGTTCGGGATGTTTTCCCCCGCGACCAGCCGCGACGGGACATACGCCTCCCAGCGCGTTCCGTAGATGCGCGGCTCCAGCCCCGCTTCGACCGCCCATCGCACGATGCGGCGGTATTCCCCCCGCGAATTGCCGACGAACAGCACGCCCTCGCGGACCGGGGCGCCATCGCCGATGGCGAAGCGGCGGACGTCGGTGCATTGCAGCAGGCTCTGCGCCGGCGTGGCGACGATCCGGCCGAGCAGCGCGGGATAGGACAGCGAGGCGAGGTAGACCCGGTCGTAGGCCTCGTACTCCGCGTACGCGACCTGGTCCGGGTGGCTGATGTTCCACATCAGGTTGATCTGGCCCGGGCTGGGTTCATAGGCGCTCAGCCCGCGCAGGGCGATCACCACGTGGTCGTGGTTGACGGGCCGCCCGTACCAGTCGCCGAGGAAGTCGATCTGCACGGAATGCCCGAGGCGCTCGAGGCTTTGCTTGAGCGATTCCGCGTAGTGGAAGTCGCCCCACTCCATCCGCTTTTCGTAGGGAGCGGGGATCTTGATGGCGAAACGCAGCGACAGCCCCCGCGCGACCGCCTCCGGCGTCGGCGACGCCAACCGGTGCTTGGCCTGGACGACGGCGCGATAGGCGATCGGCTGGGACACGGAGATGCGCGCCGCATCGGCCTGGCTGTCGAGGTAGTAGCAACCGACGAAGGGCGCATAGGCCGGTCGTGCCTGGCGGGTGTAGCGCAGGATCAGGTCCCAGTCGACCATCCGGCGCAGGCTTTCGTCGAAGCCGCCGAGGGACTCGTGCAGCGAACGCCGGTGGCAGAAGGCGTTGAGGTCGACATAGTTGCCCTTGAAGCAGGCGTCCCAGTCGAACGGCTCGCCGCGATAGCCGGAGACCTTGCCACGCTCGTCCTCGACGGCGATGGCGCTGTACGCGCACTCGCGGCCGCTGGCGGCGAGATATGCCAGCATCGAGGACAGGAAGTTGGGCGCCCAGCGATTGTCCGAGTCGAGGTAGAAGATCCACTCCCCGCGCGCCTCGGCCAGGCCGACGTTGCGCGCGGCGCTCACCCCGCGCTGGTCCTGTCGGAACAGCCGGATCCGCGGGTCGGCGAACTCCTCCACCACCGCGATCGTGCCGTCCGTGCTGCCGTCGTCGACGACCAGCAGTTCCCATTGGGCGTGCAGCTGTTCGACGACCGAGCGGATGGCGCGGCCTATCAGGCGGCTGCGGTTGCGCACCGGCATGACGATGCTGACGAATGGCGCCGCGCCGCCGGCGCGCACGCCTTCCAGGCAGGCGAGGAATTCCTCCTCGGTGTCCACGTCGAAGCGCTCGAACATGCGCTGGGGCGGGTCGCGCAGCACCGCATCCGCGAAGGCGCGCAGCCTGGCTTCCGGGTCGCCGACCGGGACGCGCTCCAGCCGGCGCGCGATCCTGCCTTCGCGCCGCCCGTGCTCGAGGTAGTGCAGCAGCGGGTTGGCGCCGACGCGGCGCACGTCCGGGTAATCCTTCAGGTACCGCGGCCCGTCGAACAGGGGTCCGGGCGAACGGCCGATGCGCGCGCCGTAGCGCAGGTAATGCTCCACCGGGTCGATGCCGAGCAGGCCGACGTCGGGGAAGGTGCGCGCGTACCACGCCTGGTCGAACAGCGGCGAGTCGCGCAGCAGGTCGACCGGGCGCGGCGGATCGCCGGCCGGCGTTGCTTTCGCGATGGTCCCGGAGCGCGCGGTCACTTCGGCGAACGCCCTTCCGACAGCCCGTGCAGCAGGAAGTGCAGCAGCGGGTTCATCCCCGCCGCCGCCACGTCCGGATTCTGCTCGACGTACCGCGCCGAATCGAAGGCGGGGCCCGGGTCGCGCCCTTCGAAGCCGCCGAACTCCAGGTAGTGCGCGGCCGGGTCCATGCCGCTGGCGGCCACGTCGGGATAGGCCCGCAGGTACCAGGCGGGATCGAAGTAGGGGGAGCCGCGCAGCAGGTCTAGGTGGGCGCCGCGCTCGTCATGCGCGCGGCCGCGCGGCCTGCGCAGGCGCCTCCACGCCGTCGCGATCCGCCAGGCGCGGCTGCCGAGCACCGCATCCAGCCGACCTCGCACGACCCCGAGCTCGGCCCTGGCGTGCTGCAGTTCGCGCCGGCTGTCGTCCAACGCGTTGCGCGCCTGCTCCGCGCGATGCTCCGACTCCATGAGCAGGCGGGTCAGCGCCGCCGTCTCCTGGAACCTGGCGGCGAGCGAGCGTTCGTTCTTGCGCAGGGTCGCCGCCGCTTCCTGGGCCTTCGCGGCGAGCGCCTCCTTCGCGGACTGGAGTTCAGCGCGCAGGCCGCCGATGGTCTCCTGCGCGGTGTCCCACCGCCGCGCCTGGGCCTGCAGCTGCCCTTCCAGCGCCTGCACGCGCTCGCGCAAGGTGCGTGCTTCCTGTTCGCGCGCGCCGATCCGCTCCCTGAATTTCGCTTCCGCCTCCCCCCAGCGCTTCGCGTCGCCTTTCGACTGCGCCTGCAGCTGGGCGATGCGCTCCTTGAGCACGGTTTCCGGGTCGGTGGACCTGCGCGGAACCAGCGCGGGCAGGCCCGACTCGTACGCCGCGAGGATGCGCTGCGCCTGCTCCGCCGCGGCGGGGTCGGGCAGCGCGCGCAGATCATCGCCGGCGAGCCATCGCCGGTACAGGTCCAACTGCGGCGCCGCCGCGGCCTCCGCCTCCGCGTCCTGGCCGGCGCGCTCGCGGTACAGCTCGGGCCGCAGGAACGCGGCCACTTCGGCCTCGCCCGGCAGCCGCAGCCCGCGCACGCCGCATTCCTCCAGCGCCCGGAACAGGGACCGGGTTTCGCTCCAGGGATCCAGCATCAGCTTCCGGTGGCACACCACGGCGGACGGCAGGCCGGCGGCCCCGTCAATCGCGGACCGCAGGTAGCGCTCCCACAGCGTGAGGCCCACGTCCACCGGCATGCCATTGCGCTTGCGCAGGCTCGCCGCGACTTCCAGCGGGTGGCGCACGATGTGCACGGCTACCGGCGCTTCCAGGAATTTGCGCCAGAACGGAAGCAGCAGGCACAGGCGCGGCTCCTTGAGGAACCACGGTCGCTGCGCGTCCATCGCCAGCACCAGGCGCGCGGCCCGCGCCTCGAATTCCTCGACCACCGAAGGCGGCACCCGGTCGGCGTCGAACCCGGCGACGCGATCCCAGTCGCACCCGGCGCCGTGCAGGAGCAGGTCGTTCAATTCGCGGACGTCGCGGCGCTCCCAGAATCCCTTCGGGTTCTCTTCGTTGGCGCCGATGCCGATGCCTTCGGGGCCGAAATACGCACCCATCAGGTTGAGCAGGCGCGCAAGCGCCGACGTACCGGAACGGTGCATGCCCAGAACGAGGATTTGCACGCTTCTACCCCTCCCGTCGCGGTGTGTGCGGCGCGACGGCTCCCCGGCCGTCGACGTCCGGCGCGCCCGCGGTCATGGCTTGCCCGCCTGCAGTCGCCGCAGCAGCGGGGCGGAGAACGCCAGCGGCGGGCCCAGGGCCGCGGCCGTGTCGCCCGCCCTGACCTCGAGGCCCTCCAGCAGTTCCGGGTCGGCGCCGGCCGTGGCGAGCGGCACGCTGGCGACATAGCCGCAGCGCGGGTCGGCCAGGCCGAGGTGCCGTTGCACGTCGGGCCGGTTCTGGCGTTCGAACGTCTCCACCAGATGCTTGCACGCGCCCACACGCACCTGCAACAGTCGCGGCAAGATGCCGTCTGCGGAAACCGCCCAGCCACGGAGGATCAGGCGATCGCCCACCATGGAGGCGTCGTCCACGAATCCGGTGCCCGCCATCCGCGGCGCGGCGCCCGGCGCAGGTGCCGTGCCATCCCCACCGGCGAGCGCGCGGTAGTAGGCCGTTGCCTGCCGCCCGGCGTCGTCCGCGGACGGCAGCGGCGCGCCGACGCGATCCCAGCGCATTGCCACGGGCATGTAGCCGGCGCGCCGCAATGCGTCCTCGACGCCGGCATGTGCCGACTCGGGAACGTAGGCGTCCAGCGCGAAGTCGCCGGGGCCCGCCTCGTCCAGCCAGGCCGCGACCAGCGCCTGCGCGTGCCCGTCGGCGAACAGCGTGCGGACGGTCTCGTCGATGCGGAACGGCGAATAGTCCGCGCGCACGGCGTCGCGCAGCCCCGCGGGGGCGTCCTGCTCGCCGGTGGCGATGCGCCTGACGACCTCATCCCCCGCGACCACCGTCACGCCCGCGCGGGCGAACAGGGACTTGGCGATGGTCGACTTGCCGTACGAGGGCGGCTGCATCATCAGGTACGCGACGGGGCGCAGCCTGCTCACGTGGATCACGTGGCGGGCGACCGGGTCGCCGTCCTGCTGCACGCTCGGCCCGAGCCATTTCCAGGCGTAGCCCGCGAGCATCTCGCGCACCTTCGCCATGGTCGGGAAGAACCGCTCGTCGATCCCGCGCTTGACCTTCACCCACTTCGCCTCGGGCGACGAGATGATGCCGAGTTCGAGGACGAGCACCCCGTCGGGCGCCAGTCGCTCCACCAGCCGCTCGACCAGTGCCGGCTGGTCATCGGCGTAGTGCAGGGCGGACGCGAGCAGGATGACGTCGAACGGCCCCTCCGGGACGTGCTGCCAATCCTGCTGCAGGAACTCGCAGCCCGGGAAGCGCTGCCTGGCGCGGGTCACGAACAGCGCCGACGCGTCCAGCCCGACCGAACGTGATGCGCCGTCGAAGGCGGCGTAACCGCAGAAGAAGCCCTCGTTGCAGCCGACGTCGAGGAAGCGCTTCCCGGCCAGGGAGGGAAGCCGCAGCAGCTTGAGCTTCTCCAGCGTGCGCGAGTCGCCGGCGGCGTCGGGAAAGGACTGGTACTGGCTCATGCGGGACTCAGGCGGCGCCGCGCAGGGCGGCGGCAATGGCAGGGGCGATGCGCAGCGGCGAGAGGGCCTGGTCGGCCTGCATGCCGCCGAGCACCTGCAGGTCGCGGCCGAGCTCGGGCAGCGCGCCGACGTGCGGGACCTCGAAGCGTGCGTGGAAGCCGCAGGCGCGGTCGCGCAGGCCGAAGTGGCGCATGACGTCGGGCCGGAGGTGGCGCGAGAGTTCGAGCGCGGGATAGCGCACGCCGGCCACTTCCAGCGCCAATCCGCACGCGGGCTCGCCGCTGGTGCTGGTCAGCCAGCCCTCGACCCGGACGCTGCCGCCCTCGAACGCGATCTTCTCGGCGCAGCCGTAGACCAGCTGGCCGCCCTCGGCCATCGCGCCCTCGTCGCCGCGCAGGCTTTCCATCAGTTCGTGGTAGGCCGCCAGCGCCGAGCCGATGTCGCCGGCGTGCACCAGCTGGCCCTGCTCGAGCACGATGCCCTTGTTGCAGATGGCGCGCAGCAGGCCGACGCTGTGGCTGGCGAGCATCACGATCCGGCTGCCGCCCATGTGGTCGAGCATGCGCGCCTTGGCCTTGGCCATGAACGCGGAGTCGCCGGCGCCCACCCATTCGTCCATCAGGATGATGTCGTGCTGGACGCTGGTGGAAATCGCGAAGCCGAGCCGCATCTTCTGGCCGCTCGAGAGCGTGCGCAGGCGGTGGCTGGACTTCTCCTGCAACCCGGCGAACTCGAGGATCGGATCGATCTTGTCGCGCAGGCTGGACGCGCGGATGCGCATCGCCGTGCCGCGCAGAAACACGTTCTCGCGCACGGTGGCGTCGGGGTTGAAGCCCAGCGACATGTTCAGCAGCGCCTGGCAGCTGCCCTCGACGCTGAGGCTGCCGCTGGTCGGGCGGTAGACCCGGTTGAGCACGCGCAGCAGGGTCGACTTGCCGGCGCCGTTGCGGCCTAGGATGGCGACGCGGTCGCCGTCGCCGGCCTCGAAGCTGATGTCCTGCAGGATGTTGGCGTAGACGCGGCGCGGCGGGTCGAAGGCCGCGCCCAGCAGCATGCCGGCCCAGCTGCGCACGCGCCGTTCCGGCTGCACGTACAGCGGCACCGCGAGCGAGACCTTGTCGAGGCGGATGTGGACGCTCATGTCAGATCCACAGCGGCACGTAGCGCGCGTAGCGGCGGTAGGCCAGCATCGCCAGCAGCCAGCCGCCGAGGGTCATGACCGCCAGGTAGGCCAGGGTGTGGTGGCTGATCGGCTGGCCGAGGATCGGCGCGCGCACCAGCTCGACCATGTGGTACAGCGGGTTGAGCCGGGCCAGGGTGCCGCGCAGGCTGCCGGCCGGCATTGCGTCCGCGTGCCAGATGATCGGGGTGAGCAGGAAGGCGAACATGAAGATGTTGCCGACCAGGTGCTTCATGTCCGGGAAGCGCGCACCGGCCAGCGCGAACACCACCCCGACCCAGATCGCGTTGGCCACCACCACCGGCAGCGTCACCAGCGCCAGCCCCAGCCCCTGCCAGTGCACGTCGGGCGACAGCACCAGCGCGACCGCCGCCACCGGCAGCGATACCGCGAAGTTGAACATCGCGGTCGACACCACCCGCAGCACGAAGTCGGTCAGGCGCAGGTGGCCGTCGAGGATGAAGGACGCGCCGCCCGAAAACGCGCTGGTCGAGTCGATGATGGCGCTGCTGATCACCCGGAACACGAGGTAGCCGACCGCCACGTAGCTGACGAAGGACGCCAGCGGCTGCGATGCGAGCGCGGCGAAGAACGCGCCCATGCCCCAGATGTAGACCAGGGCCGGCGCCATCAGCCAGAAGATGCCCAGGCGCGACTGGCGGTTGCGCACGACGATGTCGAGCCAGCTCGACAGCGCCCAGAATTCCGGGTTGCGCAGGCTGGCGACGAGGTCGCGCAACAGCGATTGCATCGGCGCGTCGCCGGCGGCGGGCGCGGACAGGGCGCGTTCCATGCGCGGGTGCCTCAGGCCAGTGCCGCGGCCAGGTCGGCCTGCAAATCCACCACGTCCTCCACGCCCACGCTCAGGCGCACCAGGTTGTCGGTGACGCCGATGCGCGCGCGACGCTCGGGCGGGATCGAGGCGTGGGTCATGATCGCGGGATGGTTGACCAGGCTCTCAACGCCGCCGAGCGACTCGGCGAGGGTGAACAGCTCGGTGCGCTCGCAGAAGCGGCGCGCGGCGTCGAGGCCGCCCTTGACGTAGACCGAAACGATGCCGCCGAAGCCGTGCATCTGCCGCTTCGCCAGCGCGTGCTGCGGGTGCGACGGCAACCCCGGGTACAGCACCTTCTCGACCCCGGGGTGTGCGTCCAGCCACTGCGCCAGCGCCAGCGCGTTGTCGCAGTGCGCGCGCATGCGCAGGTGCAGGGTCTTCAGCCCGCGCAGGGCGAGGAAGCTGTCGAACGGGCCCTGCACGCCGCCGACCGCGTTCTGCAGGAAGGCCAGCTGCTCGCCGAGCTCGGCGCTGTCGCCGACCACGAGCATGCCGCCGACCATGTCGGAGTGGCCGTTGAGGTACTTGGTCGCGGAATGCATGACGAGGTCGGCGCCGTGCTCGAGCGGGCGCTGCACCGCCGGCGAGGCGAAGGTGTTGTCGACCGCGACCAGCAGGCCGCGCTGCTTCGCGATCGCGCTGATCGCGGCGATATCCACGATCTTCAGCAGCGGGTTGGTCGGGGTCTCGATCCAGACCAGCTTCGTGTTCGGCTTGATCGCGGCCTCGAAGGCCGCCGGATCGGTCATGTCGACGAAGCTGAAATCCAGCCCGGCGCTGCGCCGGCGCACGCGCTCGAACAGCCGGTAGCTGCCGCCGTACAGGTCGTCCATCGCGACCACGTGGTCGCCGCTGTCGAGCAGTTCCAGCAGAGTCGAGGTGGCGGCCAGCCCGGAGGCGAAGGCGAAGCCGCGGCTGCCGCCCTCCAGCGCCGCGGCGCAGCGCTCGTAGGCGAAGCGGGTCGGGTTGTGGCTGCGCGAGTATTCGAAGCCCTGGTGCACGCCGGGGCTGGACTGGGCGTAGGTCGAGGTCGCGTAGATCGGCGGCATGACCGCGCCGGTGCTGGGGTCGGGCGCCTGCCCGGCGTGGATCGCCAGGGTGCCCAGGCCCCGCCGCTGCGCGCCCGCGTCGCCGGCGCCGTTGTGGTCTTCCATTGTCCTCAACCCACGAAAATGGCGGCCGATTCTAGCATCGGCGCGCCGCGCGCCCCCGCGCATTCAGTCCTTTGGCGGCGTCCGGTGGCGGAACGGCCGCCGAGTCACTGCACCCGCCGGCGCAGGAAGTTCAGCAGGTCGATGCGGGTGATCAGGCCGAGGAAGCGGCCGCCGTCCATCACGATCGCGACGTGGCCGCGATCGAACACCGGCAGCAGGGCCTCGATCGGCGCCTTCACGTCCAGCACGTCGAGCTTGCTGACCATGGCGGTGGAGACCGGGTCGCGGAAGCGCGCCTCGTCGCCGTAGACGTGCAGCAGCGCGTCGGACTCGTCGAGGATGCCCACGATCCGGTCGCCGTCCATCACCGGCAGCTGCGACACGTCGTACAGCTTCATCCGCTGCCAGGCGGTGACCAGCAGGTCGTTGGGGCCCACCACCACGGTGTCGCGCTGCGAGTACGGGCGCAGGATCAGGTCGCGCAGGTCGCCGTGCTGCTCGCGCTCGAGGAAGCCGTTGTCCAGCATCCAGTAGTCGTTGTACATCTTCGACAGGTACTTGTTGCCGGTGTCGCACACCAGCGTCAGCACCTTCTTCGGCGTGGTCTGCGCGCGGCAGTACTTCAGCGCGGCGGCGAGCAGGGTGCCGGTCGAGGAGCCGCCGAGGATGCCCTCCTTTTCCAGCAGCTCGCGCGCGGTCAGGAAGCTTTCGCGGTCGGAGATTGCGTAGGCCTGCTTCACCCTCGAGAAGTCGGAGATCGACGGCAGGAAGTCCTCGCCGATGCCCTCGACCATCCAGCTCGCGGACTTGTCGCTCAGCGTCCCCTCGTTGATGTACTGGGCGAGGATCGAGCCGACCGGGTCGGCGAGGATCAGTTCGGTCTTCGGCGACAGCTTGGCGAAGCAGCGCGACAGGCCGGTCATGGTGCCGGAGCTGCCGCAGCCGAACACGATCGCGTCGAGGTCACCGTCCAGCTGCCGCAGGATCTCCGGCCCGGTGCCGAACTCGTGCGCGGCCGGGTTGTCGGGGTTGCCGAACTGGTTGATGAAGTAGGCACCCGGGGTCTCGCGCGCGATCCGCTCGGCGAGGTCCTGGTAGTAGTCGGGGTGGCCCTTGGCGACGTCGCTGCGGGTCAGCACCACCTGCGCGCCCATCGCCTTGAGATTGAAGATCTTCTCGCGGCTCATCTTGTCGGGCACGACCAGGATGAGCTTGTAGCCCTTCTGCTGGGCGACCAGCGCCAGCCCGATGCCGGTGTTGCCGGCGGTGCCCTCGACCAGGGTGCCGCCCGGGCGAATGTCGCCGCGCTGCTCCGCGGCTTCGATCATCGACAGGCCGATGCGGTCCTTGATCGAGCCGCCGGGGTTCTGGCTCTCGAGCTTGAGGTAGAGCGTGCACGGGCCGGTGTCCAGGCGCTGGGCCTGCACGATCGGGGTGTTGCCGACCAGTTCGAGCACGGATTGGTGGATGGGCATGCGCGCGAGCTCGCGGGGCCGCGAAGGCCGGAACCGCGATTATCGCGGCTGGGCCGGGCGAAGTCAGGCGCCGGCCGCGCCACGCACGAAAAGGCCCGCGCGCGGCGGGCCGGGGGGCGGTTGCATCACGGGCGGCGACGGCCGACGAGGAGGCCGCCGCCGCCCGTGGGCAAGTCAATGCTGGAGCGCGTCGAACAGCGACGCGAGGCGATCCTTGGCGTGGAGTTTCTCGCGCTTCATCTGGGTCAGGGTGATGTCGTCGACCGGCAGCACGCCGAGTTCGGCGTCCAGCACCTTCTTGTCGAGTTCCTTGTGTCGCCGGTAGAGCTGCCTGAACTCGGGGTTGGCCTGCATCAGCGCGTCAAGCTCCGCCTGGGGTTGCCCTTCGAACATGGAATCCTCCTGAGCGCAAAAACACAACGCCCCGGCCGGCTGGCGCGGGGCGTTGAGGTGGGTCGATCGGGATCCACGGCGGCGGAATGCCGGGCCCGGCGGCAGCGCGCGCGGGGCGCGCTGCGGCATGCTCGGGTGGCTCGATTGCGTCCGTCATCGCGTGGTCCGGTAGCCGGCACGGCGCTGTGCCGGTAAGACCGACCCTACTCCTCCCCACCGGGCCCGGCAAGCCCGCGCAAGGGCGATCCGATGGGCGGCGGGCAGGCGCCAGGCGCCTGCCGCGCGACGGACGCAAACCGTTGACTCGCCTGCTATTTTTGCGAAACGGCGATCTCCACCCGACGGTTCCTGGCGCGCCCGATGGCGGTCGTGTTGTCGGCCACCGGATCCGCCTCGCCGCGGCCCTCGGCCTGGATCCGGCCGGCCGCCACGCCGCCCGCGACCAGCGCCTGGCGCACCGCCTCCGCGCGCCGGCGCGACAGCGCCAGGTTGGCGTCCTCCTCGCCCTGCGAATCTGTGTAGGCGTCGACCCGGATTGCCGCCTTCGATTGCCCCAGGTAGGCCGCGAGCGCGCGCAGGCTGGCGGAAGCGCCGCCGGACAGGCGGGCGCTGCCGGAGGCGAAGGCGTCCCCGGCGAGGGTGAAGACCTCCCCGCCCGCGGCGCTGCGCGACGGCGGCAGCTTGCCGCCGGCGAGCAGTTCGGCCTCCTGCCGGGCCAGCGCGGCTTCCTTCTCGCGGGCGGCGGCGAGCTTCGCGGCCTGCGCGCTGGCGACGTCGCCGAGCACCTCCTCGGCCTGCTGGCGGGCGCTGGCCTCGGCATCGACGCTGGCGCGCAGGCGCGCGGCCTCCTCGGCCTGGATCTGCGCCTGCAGGCGCAGGCGTTCGGCTTCCTGGCGGGCGCGCTCGGCGTCCTGCCGGCTGGCCTCGAGCAGCAGTTCGGTCCGGGTCCGGTCCAGCATGCCCAGCTGCCCGGCGACCAGTTCGCCGCGGGCGGCCAGGCCGGCGGTGGCGACCCGGCGCGCGGCCACCGCGAGCGCGGCGTCGCGCGCCTTGCCGCGCGCGGCCGTGGCGGCGTCCAGCGCCTGCTGCGCGCGCAGGCGCTCGTAGGCGGCCGCACCGGCGAAGCGCGGATCGGCGTCCATGGCCTGCAGGCGGCCGGCGAGCGCGGCCGGATCGGCCGGCACCGCGGCGGTGTCCTCGCCACCGGCGGCGTCCGCCAGCTCGGCGACGAGGGCTTCCCCGGGCGCCTCGTCGGCGGGCAGTTGCAGGCGCTGGCGCAGGCCGGCGATCTCGGCCTCGCGCTGGCGCACGTCGGCGACCAGGCTGGCGGCGCGGCTGCGCGCGTGGGCGAGGTCGGCATCGGCGGCGGCGAGGTTGGCCAGGCCGCGCGCGTCGGCGTCGCGGCCGGCGGCCATCGCCGCCTGCGCGCGCGACAATTCGTCGCGGGCGCGGGCGATCGCGGCGGAAGCGTACTGGTCGGCGTCGGCCTGGCCGGCCCGCGCCACCGCCTGTTGCGCGGCGGCCAGCTCGGAGGTCGGGGGCGGCAGCGTCGCGCACGCGGCGAGCACGGAAACGAGCAGTGCGGCCAGCAGGCCCGGACGGAAGTATGCGAAGCTTGCGTTCATAGGGTGAGCCGTGGCGGAAGCGTCTTTTCGCGCGGCGCAGGGCGGCCGATCGCGCCGCAAACGGTAGCACGACGCACAGGGGTCACCGGATGGATATCGGCTATTTCCTCAAGCTGATGACGGAGAAGAACGCCTCCGACATGTTCCTCACCACCGGCGCGCCGGTGCACATCAAGGTCGAGGGCAAGCTGCATCCGCTGGGCAACACCGGCCTGCCGGCGGGCATGGTCAAGAAGATCGCCTACTCGCTGATGGACGAGGGCCAGGTCCCCGACTTCGAGCGCGACCTCGAGATGAACATGGCGATCTCGATGCCCGACTCCGGCCGTTTCCGCGTCAACGTGTTCAAGCAGCGCGGCGAGGTCGGCATGGTGATCCGCGCGATCCGCAGCACCATCCCCTCGATCGAGGAACTGCAGCTGCCGCAGGTGCTCAAGGACATCATCATGGCGCCGCGCGGGCTGGTCCTGATCGTCGGCTCGACCGGCTCGGGCAAGTCGACCACGCTGGCATCGATGATCGACTACCGCAACACCAACTCGGCCGGCCACATCCTCACCATCGAGGATCCGATCGAGTACCTGCACAAGCACAAGAAGTCGCTGGTCAACCAGCGCGAGGTCGGCCTGGATACCCACGCCTTCCACAACGCGCTGAAGAACGCGATGCGCGAGGCACCGGACGTGATCCTGATCGGCGAGATCCTCGACGCGACCACGATGGAGGCGGCGATCGCCTTCGCCGAAACCGGCCACATCTGCCTGGCGACCCTGCACTCCAACAACGCCGACCAGACGATCGAGCGCATCCTCAACTTCTTCCCCGAGGGCGCGCACAAGAACGTGCTGATGAACCTCGCCCTGAACCTGCAGGCGGTGGTCTCGCAGCGCCTGGTGGTCGGCACCGACGGCCGCCGGCTGCCGGCGTGCGAAGTGCTGATCAACACGCCGATGATCCGCGACCTGCTGCGCCGCGGCCAGGTCCACGAGATCAAGCAGGCGATGGAGGAATCGCTGGAATCGGGCATGGAGAGCTTCGACCAGTGCCTGTTCCGGCTGTACAAGGAAGGCAAGATCGAGAAGGAGCAGGCGCTGCGCGCGGCCGATTCGCGCGAGGGCCTGGCGCTCAAGTTCCGCCTGTCCGAGGGCGCGACCGGCGAGCACGATCCCTACGCGGACGTGTTCGGCGCCGGCACCGAAACCCACTGACGCGACGCCGGGCGCGCGCCCGGCCGGCACCCTTTCCGCGACCGTCCCGACGCGGCTCAGGCCGCGGCCGGCGCGTCCGGCTGGCGCTCGGGGCGGGCCTCGTCGAAGGCGGGCAACGCCAGGCAGGCGTCCTCGATCCGCGCGATGTTCGGGTAGCGCGACAGGTCCATCGCGAAACGGCGCGCGTTGTAGACCTGCGGGATCAGGCAGCAGTCGGCCAGGCTCGGCACGTCGCCGTCGCAGAACAGGCCGGTGGACGGATGGTCGGCGAGCATCGCCTCCAGCGCCTCGAAGCCCTCCGCGATCCAGTGCTTGACCCAGACCTCGCGCTCGGGCTGCGGCACGCCCCAGTCGCGCTCGAAGTACTGCAGCACGCGCAGGTTGTTGAGCGGATGGATGTCGCAGGCGACCAGCTGGGCCAGCGCGCGTACCCGCTGGCGTTCGCGCGCGGTGGCCGGCAGCAGCGGCGGCTGCGGCCACATCTCGTCCAGGTACTCGAGGATCGCCAGCGACTGCCGGAGCATGCGCTGGCCGTGCTGCAGCACCGGCACCAGCTGTTGCGGGTTGGCCTCGCGGAAAGCGTCCGAATGCTGTTCCCCGCCGTCGCGCAGCAGGTGCACCGGCACCGTCTCGTAGCTCAACCCCTTCAGGTTGAGGCCGATGCGCACGCGATAGGCGGCGCTGGACCGCCAGTACGAGTACAGGCACAACCGGTCGGTCACCGTCCGCTCCCCCCGCGCCACCGCGGTGTTCGCCGCACCTTAGCCGGGGCGGACCGGCAGCGGAAGACCGCCGGTCGCGGGATCGGTCCCGCTCATGCCCCGGGCGCCGGCTGCGCTTCGATCCGCTGCTCGATCGCGCCGAAGATGCTGCGTCCTTCGCCGTCGAGCATCTCGATGCGGATGCGGTCGCCGAACTTCAGGAAGGGCGTCAGCGGCTTGCCGTGCTCGAGGGTCTCCACGGTGCGGCGCTCGGCGAAGCAGGACGCGCCGAGCGACGTGTCCTGGTTGGCGATCGTGCCGGAGCCGACGATCGCGCCGGCCGACAGCGGCCGCGTCTTCGCCGCGTGCGCGACCAGCTGGGCGAAGTCGAACTGCATGTCCACGCCGGCCTCCGGCGCACCGAACCATTCGCCGTTGACGTGGGTCACCAGCGGCAGGTGCAACTTGCTGCCGCGCCAGGCGTCACCGAGCTCGTCGGGCGTCACGAACACCGGGCTCAGCGCCGAGCGCGGCTTGGACTGCAGGAAGCCGAAACCCTTGGCCAGCTCGGCCGGGATCAGGTTGCGCAGCGAGACGTCGTTGACCAGCCCGACCAGCTGGATGTGGCCGGCGGCCTGCGCCGGCGTCACCGCCATCGGCACGTCGTCGGTGACGACCACGATTTCGGCCTCCAGGTCGATGCCGTAGTCCTCGCTGGCCACCCGCACCGGATCGCGCGGGCCGAGGAAGCCGGCGCTGGTCGCCTGATACATGAGCGGGTCGGTATAGAAGCTCGCCGGCACTTCCGCGCCGCGCGCGCGGCGCACGCGCTCGACGTGCGGCAGGTAGGCGCTGCCGTCGACGAATTCGTAGGCACGCGGCAGCGGCGCGGCCAGCTGCGCCGGGTCGAGGTCGAAGGCGTCCGCCGCCTGGCCGGCGTTGAGCGCGTCGGACAGCGCGTTGAGGCGCGGCGCGAGGTTCGACCAGTCCTCCAGCGCGCGCTGCAGGGTCGGCGCGACGGCGTCGGCGCGGACCGCGCGCGACAGGTCGCGGGAGACGACGATCAGGGTGCCGTCGCGGCCGCCTTCCTTGAGGGATCCGAGCTTCATCGGGAGCGCTTCTCGTGCGAATCGATGGTTTCGATTGTAACGAGGCGGCGTGGTTATCGTTGCGGCGACCGGCCGCTTACGCGTTGCCGTCCATGGCGCTGCGACTTCCCTCCGGATCGCCCAGCCCGGCCATCCATGGCCGGGCGGACGAGACGCGGCAGATGCCGATAGGGCATCTGCCTAGCGCGTCTCGTCCCCCTGGAACGCGCCGGCGCGGTAGGTCAGCACCAGGGTGTCGCGGTGGCCGTGGCCGGCCAGCGGCTGGATCGGGGTGGACTCGTGGATGACCCGGGTGTCGTCCAGCAGCAGCGCCGACCACGGCTCGGCGAGGGTGAAGCGCTCGCCGGCCGGGCCGTCGGCGGCGAACACCCGGGTCTCGCCGCCCTTGATTTCGGCGCGGGCGACCAGCAGCACGGCGACGAAGTCCACGCCGTCGCGGTGCGCGCCCTCCGGCGTCGGTCGCCCGAGGCCGCCCTCGGTGTCGATCCGGAACTGGTGCGCCTCCACGTACCAGCGCGGGACGGCGCGCACCTGCGCGAACAGCGCGCCGAAGCCGCGCAGCAGCGCGCCCCAGGCGGGCGCGGCGACCGTCTCCGGCCGCACCGGTTCGAACCAGCGGTGCATGCCGCCGTGCAGCGCGTTGTATTCGACCGATTGCCAGTGCGCGCGGTGCGGCGCCTGCGTCAGCGCATCGCCCTCGACCACGAAGCAGGCGTGGCGCCGCCGCCGGTAGCGCCCGCCGTCGCGCAGGTGGGCGTCGGGCTCCAGCGCATCCCAGGACGGCGCCAGCGCCTGCAGCGCGGCCGGCGCGCACCCGCACACCGCGGCGGTCCCGTCCGCCGAAAGCACCGCGTAGCCGCGCTCGCGCAACTGCCGGTGTGCGGTGTCCGGCGGGACGGCCGGCGGGGGGAAACTGGCGACCATGGTGGCCTCCCGGCCTTGCCTCTGAACCCTGGCTTCGGAAACGCGAAGACCCGCGCGAGGCGGGTCTTCGGGCGGCTGCATCGCAGCCTGGTATGGCAGCCCCGGATGGATTCGAACCACCGAATGCCTGAGTCAGAGTCAGGTGCCTTACCGCTTGGCGACGGGGCTATGAGGCGGATTGTAACGCCGGGACGCGCGTGCGTCCCAGCGCGACGATTAACGCTTGGAGAACTGGGTCGCGCGGCGGGCCTTGTGCAGGCCGACCTTCTTGCGCTCGACCTCGCGCGCGTCGCGGGTCATGAACCCGGCCTTGCGCAGCTCGGTCTTCAGCGACTCGTCGTACTCGACCAGCGCGCGGGCGATGCCGAGGCGGATCGCGCCGGCCTGGCCGGTGGTGCCGCCGCCTTCGACGGTGACCTTCACGTCGAACTTGTCGGTCGACTGGGTCAGCTCGAGCGGCTGGCGCACGATCATGCGCGCGGTCTCGCGGCCGAAGAAGTCGTCGATCGAGCGATCGTTGATGGTGATGGCGCCGCTGCCCTTGCGCAGGAACACGCGGGCGGTGGAGGACTTGCGGCGGCCGGTGCCGTAATTCTGCTGGGTTGCCATGTGGTTACCTTAGATCTCGAGCGGCTGCGGCTGCTGGGCGGCGTGCGGGTGCTCGGCGCCCTTGTAGACCTTGAGCTTGCGGTACATGGCGCGGCCGAGCGGATTCTTCGGCAGCATGCCCTTGACCGCGATCTCGATCACGCGCTCCGGGTGGCGCTCCAGCGCCTGGGCGAGGTTCTCCGACTTCAGGTTGCCGACGTACCCGGTGAAGCGGTGGTACATCTTGTCCTGCAGCTTGTTGCCGGTGACCGCGACCTTCTCCGCGTTGACCACGACGATGTAGTCGCCGGTGTCCACGTGCGGGGTGAAGACGGGCTTGTGCTTGCCGCGCAGGCGGCGCGCGATCTCGGAGGCGAGGCGGCCCAGGGTCTTGCCCTCGGCATCGACGAGGTACCAGTCCCGCTGGACGGTCTCGTTCTTGGCGCTGAAAGTCTTCATGGCGGGTCGGTCGGTACCTTGTCGGGCTGGTTCCGGGGCGGGGCCGTGGGGCCGGGCAGGGAACGTCGCCACGCGATGGGCGGAGCAAAGAAGCGGAATCATAGCAACGGGCCGCTGCCATCGCAACCGGCCCTGTGCGCGGGGGCCCGGGGCGCACGCAGCGGGGCCGGCCGGCGCCTTAAACTGGCGTGCGCCCGCCACCCCCTGCCCTGCCCGACCGGAACCGCCATGCCCGCCCGCCGCCTCACCGCCCTGGACCGCCTGCTCGACGGCGCGCAGAACGCGCTGGATACCGTCTTAGGCAGCCCCCGCGCCGAACGGCCGAACCCGGGCGCCGGCGCGCCCGAGGTGGTGCTCGACGACGCCGGCCGCCGCCATGCCGCCGGCCTGATGCGGGTCAACCACGTCGGCGAGGTCTGCGCCCAGGCCCTGTACGTCGGCCAGGCCGCGGTCGCCCGCGACCCCGGCACCCGCGCCGGGCTGCTGGCCGCCGCCCAGGAGGAGACCGATCACCTGGCCTGGTGCGCCGACCGCCTGCGCGAGCTGGACAGCCGCCCGAGCCTGCTCAACCCGCTGTGGTACGCCGGCAGCTTCGCGATCGGCGCCGCGGCCGGCCTGCGCGGGGACGGCTGGAACCTCGGCTTCGTGGTCGAGACCGAGCGCCAGGTCGAGGCCCACCTCGACGACCACCTGCGCCAGCTGCCGGCCGAAGACGCCCGCAGCCGCGCGATCCTGGAGACGATGAAGGCCGACGAGGCCCGCCACGCCGACAACGCCCAAGCGCATGGCGCGCGGGTGCTGCCGCCACCAATGCCGACGCTGATGGCGGCGGCGTCGAGGCTGATGAAGACGGTCGCCTACCGGGTGTGAGCGGGGAGACGGGAGACGGGAGACGGGAGACGGGAGACGGGAGACGGGAGACGGGAGCCAAAAATAAAAAAGCGGCCGGGCGGCCGCTTTTTCGTGCGCGGGAAAACCCTACTCGACCAGGTTGCGGCCGTGGAAGAGTTCCTCGATCTCGCGCTTGAGCAGCGCCTCGATCTTCATCCGGTCCTTGAACGAGAGGTTCTTGGCCTTCTCCTCGAACAGGTAGTTGTCGAGGTCGAAGTCCTTCAGGTGCATCTTCGTGTGGAAGATGTTCTCCTGGTACACGTTCACGTCGAACATCTCGTAGCGCGAGCGGATGTTCTTGGCCAGGAAGTCCTGGATCGAATTGATCTTGTGGTCGATGTAGTGCTTCTTGCCCTTGATGTCGCGGGTGAAGCCGCGCACCCGGTAGTCCATGACGACGATGTCGGACTCGAGGCTCTCGATCAGGTAGTTCAGGGCCTTCAGCGGCGAGATCACGCCGCAGGTCGCCACGTCGATGTCGGCGCGGAAAGTAGCGATGCCGTGCTGCGGATGGGTCTCCGGGTAGGTGTGCACGGTGATGTGCGACTTGTCCATGTGCGCGACCACCGCGTCGGAGATCACGCCCTTGGCATGGGCCTTGTCGATCACCGGCTGCTCGCTGATCAGGATCGTCACCGACGCGCCCTGCGGGTCGTAGTCCTGGCGGGCGATGTTGAGGATGTTGGCGCCGATGATCTCGGCCACGTCGCTCAGGATCTGGGTCAGGCGGTCGGCGTTGTAGGCCTCGTCGATGTACTCGATGTAGCGCTGGCGCTGCTCTTCGGAGACCGCGTAGCAGACGTCGTAGATGTTGAACGACAGCGCCTTGGTCAGGTTGTTGAAGCCCTGGAGCTTCAGGCGCGGCAGTGGCTTGACCACGGGCGTTGGTCCGGTCGGCGGCGAAGGGGCGCGATTATGCGGCATGTGGCGTGGAAGGGGGGTGGCCGGGGTCACGTTTGCCCGCGAGGCTGTGACCGCCTACTCTTGCCGCATGCCCGCGCCCGCACCCCATTACCTCCCGGCCCTGCACGGTGTGCACCGCCGGCCGACCAGTCCCCTGGCCCCCGACGCGGCGGCGATCGACCGCTTCCTCGGCTACTGCCATCGCCGCCGCTATCCGCCGCGCACCGACGTGTTCCGCCCGGGCGATCCGGCCGGCACGCTCTACTACGTGGTCAGCGGCTCGACCAGCATCATCACCGAGGAAGACGACGGTCGCGAGCTGGTGCTCGGCTACTTCGGCGTCGGCGAGTTCGTCGGCGAGATGGGCCTGTTCATCGAGTCCGACCGGCGCGAGGTGATCCTGCGCACGCGCACCCAGTGCGAGCTCGCCGAGATCAGCTACGAGCGCATGTACCAGCTGTTCGAGGGCCCGCTGCAGGCGGACGCGACGCGTCTGCTGTACGCGATCGGCGTGCAGCTCTCGCGGCGCCTGCTCGACACCAGCCGCAAGGCCGGGCGGCTGGCCTTCCTCGACGTCACCGACCGCATCCTGCGCACCCTGCACGACCTGACCCGCGAGCCGGAGGCGATGAGCCATCCGCAGGGCACCCAGCTGCGCGTCTCGCGCCAGGAACTGGCGCGCCTGGTCGGCTGCTCGCGCGAGATGGCCGGCCGCGTGCTGAAGAAGCTGCAGGCCGACGGCGTGCTGCACGCGCGCGGCAAGACCGTCGTCCTGTACGGCACCCGCTGACGGCGGTGGCGGCGGACGCGCTCCTGCCGCCGCCGCGGATCCGCGCCGCCGCGATCGGCGACGCCAGCGACGTCGCCCGCCTGCTCGACCTGCTCGGCTATCCCTGCACCCGCGACGAGGCCGCCGAGCGCATCGCCACCGTGCTCGGCGACCCGCGCCAGCAGCTGCTGCTGGCGGAAGTCGACGGCCATGCCTGCGGCCTGGTCGCCCTGGACGTGCGCTACTCGCTCACCCGCGGCGCCGACCAGGCGCGGATCACCGCGCTGGTGGTCGACCCCGACCACGCCCGTCGCGGCATCGGCCGCGCCCTGCTGCGCGAGGTCGAGGCGATCGCCCGCCGCGTGCGCGCGGTGCGCATCGAGCTGACCAGCAACGCGCGGCGGCATGACGCGCACGCCTTCTACCGCGACTGCGGCTACGCGGAAGGCTCGCGGCACTTCTTCAAGCTGCTGGGCGACTAGCCCCGCCCCAACCCCTCTCCCGCAAAGCGGGAGAGGGGACTGCCGCGCGCTACCCTCACCTCTTCGCCGGACAGGAAGAGGGAACGTTCGTGCGCCGCCGGCTACGCGTCCGCCACCGGCGCGCCGCCGCGCTTGCGGCAACCCCAGTTGAGGATCGGCGTGCCCGGCGGCAGCACGCGCCGGAACAGGGCGACCCGACCGGGCTTGGGATTGACCACCACCGGCGCGCGCGCGGCGCGCAGCAGCGGCAGGTCGGCGCTGGAGTCCGAGTAGGCGATGGCGATGTCGCCGTAGCCGGCCTCGCGCAGCATGGTCATCTTCATTTCCGCGTGGCAGTGCCGGCGGGGGCCGACGCCGCCCAGCCGCGGACCGACCTCGGTGCCGATCACCGGCACGTCCTCGTGCGCGGCGAAGGCGAGGATCGCGCGCGCCAGGCGCGGCGGCGCGCCGGTGGCGACCAGCACCCGGTCGCCGGCCTGCAGGTGCCGGCGCAGCGCCGCCAGGCCGAGCGGCAGCAGGCGGCCGCGGATGCCGTCCTCGTTCTCGCGCACGTATTCGTCGATCGCCGCATCGAAGGCCGCACCGTCGCGCATACCGACGCTGCCGATCCACACGTACACTGAGATCCCGTGCCGGCGGGTCGGCAGGAAGGCGATCAGCGGCGCCGCAAGCGGCGTCACCAGCAGCGCCAGCGCGTACCGCCACCAGGCGCGGCGGATCAGCCAGCCGAACAGGTGGCTGCCCGAGTCGGCGTCGTACAGGGTGTGGTCGAAGTCGAACACCACCAGCGGCGCGTCCGGCCTCGTTGCGTAGGCGTGCGCGCTCATGCGAAGAACAGCCGTTGCAGCGCGGCGCCCGGATCGGGCTCGCGCATGAAGGCCTCGCCGACCAGGAAGGCGTCCACGCCCGCCGCACGCAGGCGCCCCACGTCGGCCGGCGCGAGGATGCCGCTTTCGCTGACCAGGCGCCGGCCCGCCGGCACGCGTGCCTGCAACGCGAGGGTGGTGCCAAGCGAGACCTGGAAGGTGCGCAGGTCGCGGTTGTTGACGCCGGGCAGGACCCGCCCGTCGCGATCCGGGATCGCCAGCGCGCGTTCCAGCTCGTCGCCGTCGTGCGCCTCCACCAGCACGTCCATGCCCAGGTCCAGCGCCAGCGCGGCGAACGCGTGGAGGCGCGCGTCGTCCAGCGCGGCGACGATCAGCAACACGCAGTCGGCGCCCAGCGCGCGCGCCTCGTGCACCTGGTACGCGTCCACCACGAAGTCCTTGCGCAGCACCGGCAGCACACAGGCGGCGCGGGCTTCGCGCAGGAAGGCGTCGCTGCCCTGGAAGAAGTCGACGTCGGTCAGCACCGACAGGCAGGCCGCGCCCGCGGCGGCGTAGGCGCGCGCGATCGCCGGCGGGTCGAAGTCGGCGCGGATCACGCCCTTCGAGGGGCTGGCCTTCTTGATCTCCGCGATCACCGCGGGGCGGCCGGCCGCCGCCTGCGCCGCCAGCGCCCAGGCGAAGCCGCGCGGCGCCGGCGCGGCGGCGGCGCGCGCCGCGACTTCCGCGTCCGGCACGCGCGCACGGCGTTCGGCGACTTCCTCCCGCTTGCG
>DASRZN010000267.1:0-5782 GCA_035686325.1 Lysobacteraceae bacterium | reverse complement strand
GCGTCGTCGCCGACGATGCGGCCGTCCATCACCCGCAGCACGCGCTGGGCGTGCGCGGCGATGTCCGGCTCGTGGGTGACCACGACCACGGTCTGGCCCTGCGCGTGCAGGGCGTCGAACAGCGCCATGATGTCGCGCGAGGTCGCCGAGTCGAGGTTGCCCGTGGGTTCGTCGGCGAGCAGCAGCGACGGCTCGCCGACCAGCGCGCGGGCGACGGCGACGCGCTGGCGCTGGCCGCCGGAGAGCTGGTTCGGCCGGTGCGCCAGGCGCGTGCCCAGGCCGACCTTCTCCAGCGCCTCGGTCGCGCGGCGCACGCGCTCGCGGTGCGGCAGGCCGCGATAGACCAGCGGCTGCATCACGTTCTGCAGCACCGTCTGCCGCGGCAGCAGGTGGAAGCTCTGGAACACGAAGCCGATCTCGCGGTTGCGCACCTGCGCAAGCGCGTCGTCGTCCATGTGGGCGACGTCCTGGCCGTTGAGCACGTACTGGCCGGCGCTCGGCGTGTCCAGGCAGCCGAGCAGGTTCATCAGGGTCGACTTGCCCGAGCCCGAGGGCCCGGTCAGCGCGACGTACTCGTTGCGGGCGATGCGCAGGTCGACGCCGGCCAGCGCGTGCACCGTCTCGTCGCCCATCGTGTAGTGCTTGGTGATGCCCGACAGCTCGATCACGCGGCGTCCCCGTCGCGCTTGCCGCCGGTCTTGCCGTCGGCCTCGTCGCCGTCCTTTGCGACGTCCTTTTCCTGCGTGACCGCCTCGCCCTCGGCGAGCCGGCGCAGGGTGCGCGCGGGACCGGTGATGACGTGGTCGCCGGCCGCCAGGCCCTTGGTGATCGCCTGCCAGCGGTCGTCGGAGGGGCCGGTCTCGACCGCGACCTTGCGCGCCTTGCCGTCGCGCTCGACCCAGACGAAGTGCTTCGTGTCCTCGCCGGCGTCACCGCCCTCGCCCGCTTCCTCGACCACCGCTTCCACCGGCACCGCCAACTGCGACTTGCCGTCGCCGAGATAGAGCTCGGCGCGCGCGCTCATGCCCGAGCGCAGGTTGAGCTTGTGCGCGTTGTCCAGCTGCACGCGCACCACGTAGGCGCGCGCCTGGCCCTCGATGGTCGGCGCCAGCGCGATCTTCTCCACCTTGCCGTGCAGCGCGGTGTCCGGGTACGCGACCGGATAGACGTCGACCTGCTGGCCGACCGCGACCTTGGCGATGTCGGCCTCGTCCACCTTCAGTTCCGCCAGCAGCGCGGAGGTGTCGGCGAGCTTCATCAGCTTGGCGCCGGCGAGCGCGTTGGTGGACGGGATCGCGGTTTCTCCGACCTTGATCGGCAGGTCGACGATGCGGCCGGCGATCGGCGCGCGGATCTCGGTCTTGCCAAGCTGGTCGAAGGCCTCGCCGAGCACCGCCTGCGAGCGGCGCAGGGTCTCGTTGCTGCTGGCCAGCGCCGCGCGCGCCTGCTCCAGCGCGAGGCGGTCCTCCTCCAGCCGGTTGCGGTCGATCAGCTGGTCCTGCGCCAGCGCCTGGCTGCGCGCGTACTGCGCCTCGCGCAGCTTGAGCGTGGCGCGCTGGCGTTCGATGTCGATCGTCGCCTGGCGGCGGCCGGCGGTCTCGCGCTCGATCGCGTTGCGATAGGTCTCCGGGTCCAGCCGCAGCAGCAGCTGGCCCTTGGCGACGGTGTCGCCTTCCTGCACCAGGATCTCGGTGACCTTGGCCACGACCTCGGCGGTGAGGTTGACCTCGGTGCCGTAGGCGAGGATGCCGGACGCGAGGATGGTCGGCCGCACCGGGTGCACGGCCGCCGCCTGGATCTGGACCGGCGTGCCCTGCTCGCCGCGCAACGCGCGCACCGCGAACGGCAGCACGAGCACCGCCGCGACCAGCCCGGCGGCCAGCCACTTCTTCGTCTGCGGGCTCATCGGATCAGCCGGAGACGAGCGCGATCACGCCGAGCACGACCGCGCTCGGGATGACCGCGACCACGATCGCCTGCGCCCAGCCGCTGCGGGCGAAGGTCTTCCAGCCGAGCGCGAGCAGGAAGATGCTCCACAGCGACAGCAGGTCAAAGCTCTCGGCGAGGCGATTCCAGCGGGCATCGGCCGGCAGCTGCACCAGCAGCGGGTCGGCGTGGGTGAGCATCAGCGATTCCAGGCCGGTCTGCGGCGTCATCGTCAGTGCGCCGACCAGCGCCACCAGCAGCCCGAGCACGCCCGGCATCGCCGACCACAGCCCCAGGCTCAGGCCGCGGCGGTAGCCGACATCCTTGCCGGTGATCTTGCCGGCGATCCACAGGTACAGCGCGGTCAGCGCGGCGACCACGGCGATGCCGAGCACGCCGGTGATCGCGCCGAACACCGCCATGGTGGTGGTGCCGGGCATCGCCGACTGCAGCTTCTCCAGGTCCTGCGCGCTCACGTCGGCGTTGGCGGAGGCCAGCATGTGGCCGGTGTACCAGGCCGCGTCCACGCGCAGGAAGTAGCCGAGGGTCAGGGCCACGCTGAGGCCGGCGAGCAGCAGGAACGGCACCAGGAAGGTGGGGCGTTCGCGCAGGTCGGCGAAGGCCTTGGCGGGCTGCAGGAAGATGTCGACGAAGGTGGTCATGCGCGGGTTCTTCCCTGAATGGCGGATGACCACAGTGTGACCGATGTCAAGATCGCGTGTACAGGCCAAAGGTCACGCCGGTTGGAGCAAAGCGCGCCGCCGCCGCGGTGCCGGGCCCGCGCCCCGGCGATAATCCCGCGATGCCGATGACCGACACCCGCAGGGCCTTCCTGCAGATCCACTTCTGCGTGCTCCTGTGGGGCTTCACCGCCATCCTCGGCAAGCTGATCTCGCTGCCGGCGCTGCCGCTGGTGTGGTGGCGGATGCTGCTGGTGGTGGCGGCGCTGGCGCTGTTCCCGCGGGTGTGGCGCGGGCTGCGCGCGATGCCGATGCGGCTGCGCCTGGCCTACGCCGGCATCGGCGTGCTGGTGGCGCTGCACTGGCTGACCTTCTACGGCGCGATCAAGCTGGCCAACGCCTCGGTCGGCGCGACCTGCATGGCGCTGGCGACGGTGTTCACCGCGCTGGTCGAGCCGCGGCTCGCGCACCGGCGCTTTTCGCGCGGGGAGCTCGCGCTCGGGATCGCGGTCCTGCCCGGCGTCGCCCTGGTGGTCGGCGGCGTGCCGCCGGGCATGCGCGCCGGGATCGCGGTGGGCACGCTGTCGGCGATGCTGGTGGCGCTGTTTTCCTCGCTCAACAAGCGCCTGGTCGAGCACGGCGAACCGCTGGCGATCACCGCGCTCGAGCTCGGCGCCGGCACCCTGGCGCTGAGCCTGCTGGCGCCATTGATGCCGTGGATCTTCCCGTCCTTCGCGGGTTCGCTGCTGGCGATGCCCGACGCGCGCGACCTGCTCTACCTGCTGGCCCTGTCGCTGGCCTGCACGCTGCTGCCGTTCACCCTGTCGCTGGTCGCGTTGCGGCACATGAGCGCGTTCGCCGCGCAGCTCGCGGTGAACCTGGAGCCGGTGTACGCGATCGTGCTGGCGATGCTGCTGCTGGGCGAGCAGCGCGAACTGACCCTGCCGTTCTACGCCGGCGTGGCGGTCATCCTCGGGGCGGTGCTGCTGTATCCGCTGCTGCTGCGGCCGCGGCGGGTCGCGCACACCGAGGTACTGGCGACCGCGGAGGCGAAGGATTTTTCGGATTGAGGCTTCGCGGTTCCGGGCGCGCGCGGAGGCGATCAGCCCTTGCCCGGCCCGACCGGATCGCCGCCGCGGTCGAAGGCCGGCGGGTAATAGAAGTTGAGCGTGCGCAGCGGGGCGTCGCCGTCGTTGCGGATCTCGTGGCGCTCGCCGTGCTCGATCACCAGCAGGGTGCCGGCGCGCAGGGGCACTTCGGTGTCTTCCACCACGGCCGTGCCCTCGCCTTCCACCACGTACAGCCACTGGTCCGCGCCGCGGTGGCGGTTGTCCGGCCCGCCCTCCCCGTCGCGGGGGGCGATCGTCATCACCGCGGCCTGGCCCTCGCGCACCGTGCAGGCGACGCGGAAGCCTTCGGCGAAGTCGAGCTGGTGCTGGCGCATGGCGGCCTCCTTCCGCCCCACCGTGCGCGGCGCGCCGTCAACGCCACATGCAGGCGACAGCCGGCGGGCGCCTCGCTATGCTCGCGCCGATCCTTCGCCGGCCGGGGAGCCGCCATGAACCAGAACGCCCAGAACGACTTCGCCCGTTTCCTTCTGCGCATCGCGCTCGGCGCGCTGGTGCTGCTGCACGGCATCGCCAAGCTGCGCGGCGGCATGGGCTACATCGAGGAGACGGTGGTCGCGCACGGCCTGCCCGCCTTCCTCGCCTACGGCGTGCTGCTGGGCGAAGTGCTCGGCCCGCTGATGCTGCTGCTCGGCCTGTACGCGCGGGTCGGCGCGGTGCTGATCGCGGTCAACATGCTGTTCGCGATCGCGCTGGTGCACATGGGCCAGCTCGGCCAGCTCGGCGACCAGGGCGGCTGGGCGCTGGAACTGCAGGGCATGTTCCTCGCCACCGCGGTCGCGCTGGCGCTGCTGGGGCCGGGGCGCTACAGCCTCAACGGGCGCTGAGGTTTCCGGGGCCCGAAAAAGCACAAGCCCCGCGCAGGCGGGGCTTGTCGCATCGGGGTGCGCCGTCGCCGGCGCGCGCCGCTTATTCCTTCGCCGCCTTCTTGGCGACGACCTTCTTCGCCGGGGCCTTGGCCACGGTGCGGGTCGCGGCCTTCTTCACCACCGGCGCGCGGCTGGTGCCGGTCGCCTTGGCTTCGGCCTTCGGGCGCGCGTTGCCGTAGCTGGCGTTGTAGCGCTTGCCCTTGGCGGTCTTGCGGTCGCCCTTGCCCATCGAGTTGCTCCTGAGTCTGCATGAGTCCGCGGCGCGGACGAAGTGCGGCATTTTACATGCGAATGCCGCCGCTGGCCGCCCGCCGCCGCATCCCCCGTAGGAAAGAATGGCCGCGCACGAAGCGTGGCCCCGCGCGGACGCGCGGGGGCTCCACCGGAACACGGAACCGCGAACGACTCGCCTTGCAGGATCATCCGGCCACGGACGGCCGGCCCCGGGCCGGCTCAGGGCGCGGCCGGCTGCAGGCCGCTCAGGCGCAGGTTGGTCAGATGGGCGATGCCGACCAGGGTGCCGCCGAGCGTCATCGTCACCGCATGCGCGATGGTCTGCGTGTGCAGCGGCGCGGCCAGCAGCCCGAGCCACAGCACTGCCAGGCCCGGCAGCAGCAGCGCCAGCGCGCGCCCGACCCGGTGCCGGCGGTAGCCGAGCACGAGGGTCACCACGCCGAGCAGGGTCGCGAAGATCACGAAGCCGATCTCGAACGCCTCGCTGCTCCACAACGCGATCCCGAGCGCCGGCAGCACCGCGATCGCCAGCGGCAGCAACGCGCAATGCAGCGCGCACAGCAGCGAGCCGGCCGCGCCGAGGCGGTCGAGCAGGGGCGACGGCTTCGGGCGGGCGCAGGCGTGCGGCATTCGTTACATTGTAACAATCCGCCGGGACGGCGCCAGTGCCTGGCGCGGCCGGGCGTTCACGCCGCGCGGCCTAGGCTGGCACGTGATCCAGACCAGCGGAGGCTGCCATGACCCGCGCCTTCACCCGCCAGAGCCACCCCGACATGGGGCAGCCGTTGCCCACCACGCAGGCCCTGCCCGAAGGGCCGCCGGCCGCGGACCTCGGCAGCGCCAGGTTGGCGGCGCTGCGCGACCGGCTCACCGAGGCCGAGCGGCAGCTGCAGGCGATCGCACCGGGGGCGCCGGGCGCGCGCGAAGAGCGCGCAGCGCTGGAGAA